>NZ_JBSZCK010000020.1:0-60892 GCF_054166905.1 Mongoliitalea sp.
TTAAAAGCCTCCTATTCCATTCCAAAAAAATAAC
The DNA here is from genome assembly GCF_054166905.1 of Mongoliitalea sp. NCBI lineage: Bacteria > Pseudomonadati > Bacteroidota > Cytophagia > Cytophagales > Cyclobacteriaceae > Mongoliitalea > Mongoliitalea sp. Next base: position 35 of record NZ_JBSZCK010000020.1, read on the forward strand.
TTTTGACGGGGGTCAGTTTACATCACCAGCCGGGGGTCGATTTGCATCACCAGCAAGGGGTCAATTTAAATCGTCAACAAGGGGTCAAATTCATCATTTTTTGCACTCATGCAAAGCAATCATTCATAGTAATTCAAATAAGGATAAGTACTTTCTTATGCCGGTTACGAATGAGGAACTTTTCGAATACAAGCCACTTGAAGAAAGCCCTTTCTTGCCTAGCGCTGGACTCCAAGGCTTAGAGGTTAGTTTTAAGGGGAATTGGAGGAACTTATCATTGAAGTTTGAGTTCCTCAAAGAATTTATATCAATCGAAGCAGGAAGGGGAGGTTGGGTATGGTAGATGATTTGAAGTTTGAAATACCTTTTGATCCACCACTGGAATTCAGGGAAAAAGTTTCTTATCCATTTGAGCATGTTGGCTTGATATTCAGCCCAGAGTTTAATAGAAATGGAGACGTTATCCATTATGCTGCCCAATTAAAGAACCTTTTTATTAAGATGACTGCTAGTAAGTTAATTGTAATGAACTCTTGGCATAAGTTTTATAAGGGTAATAATTATTCGGAATTCATCTGGGATGAGTTACAAGAATGTATGCGAGTTTTGGAAGGTTATTTTGGAGAGTATTTCTGGGATTCCCGAATCACCAAAATGACTGTAGGGTTGAATTTTAATTGCGATGTAGCAAAATTTGTTGATAGTTTGATTTCTTATAAGGGCAAGCCCATGGAGCCAATGCGGCCAAGAGACAGTAGAAAGATATATGGGAAAAGGTTTGTTTCCAGTTATTTCAATTTGAAGGTATATGATAAACAATTTGAGGTCTTAAAGGATAACCGTATTCATATTCCTCCAACATTGAGGGTGGAAAAAGAAATGAAGCTTACCTATTTCCAAAAGCGGAAGCAAAATCCGATTCTGATTTTCTCCCCTAGAGACTTGAAGGAGCCAACAGTTCTGGATTACATTAGATTCGAATTGCAGGAAACCATATTTTCGTTTGGATTTGATTATGGGATTGATCCTATGATGACGAAGGATTTTAAGGATGCGTCTGTTGTAATCTTTATGAGTAATCCCGAGTTTCAAAAAGTCCTCAAGAAAAAGTCTAATTACAGGACTTCTAAGAGTTATGAGGCCAGGATGGAAGAATTGCGGTCTGAATTTGAATTCGAAAATTTAAGAGAAATTCTCATTGGGATGGTGGAGGAAAAAATAAAGGGCTATGAAGAATGTCTATGGCATTAAAATCCATGTATTTTTTACATGGATTTTTTTGTTTAAAAAGGCTGTAGAAATTACACTGTTTTTTTTGATCAAAGAAGAAGTTGAAATAACAGATTCGCAACTTGTAGTATAGCAGAGAAAGGTTGTATTTTTTGCAATTCCAAAGGGCTTGGAATAATTACAGTTTAGTAGGTGAAAAAGTGAGGATAAAATGTTTTTGAGGTTTTAAGTTTTGAGAAGATATTTTTAGAGTAAATTGATTGGACTAGTGGTATGTGGTTTCGTCATCTTTGAACCGTTAAAAATTGGAGGATTTGGAGGTTTGAAAATTTGGTTTGCCAATGGTTTGCCAAAAAATGAAAAAACCCCTTCAAAATTGCTTCTGAAGGGGTTTGTTGTACCCAGGGCCGGAGTCGAACCGGCACGAGTGTAACCTCATTGGTGTTTGAGACCAACGCGTCTACCAATTCCGCCACCTGGGCATGGTGTTGCAAGCGGATTTTAACCTTTCCAAGTTTTCTTGACAGATCAATTTAATGATTTGTCGGCGGACAGGTCCGCCACCTGGGCATTTCAATTATCCGCGTTCCTTGCTGAACGGGATGCAAATATGAATACTATTTTTTTTTCCTGCAAGCCCCCTCAAGGTAGTTCCACAATTTTTTTTGAAGAAAATGCAGTGGGCTTGCCTGCAAACAGGGTTTTGGTAAATCCCCAGACTCCTTTAAATAATTCAGAATCACGATATTGATTCAAGGCCTCTTCAGATTCCCAATGACTGTAAGTCATGAAAATATTTTTAAAATTTTCATCTTGCCACAGCTCTAAATGATGGCAACCGGGAAAATTCCTGATTTTTTCCTTGTTGGCGTGAAAATTTTCCAAAAAAGCAGGGATGTGCTCTTCCTCAAATTCCATGCGGACTACTCGAATCAATAACTCCATTAGTTTTCAAAATTTATATAAATGGGAGAGTCTACCCGCAAACCTAGTAACTCCGCCCCATGTCCTTGATTGATGCCGATTTCCATGATACCCAAACTATTGAACAGCACAAAGCAATCTCCGTTGTCAACCTCCTCGTAAGAATGGTTGATCGTGGTCGCTTCTTCTCTTCCAAAGCGGATAGTGAATCGCCCAGGATTGAGCAGGTCAAATACTTCCTTAGGAATATTGGTCAACATATTACCGTAATTGTCGATTTGAAGCACATGGCCCACAATTTCTTGTTTGGTAGCTTTAAACTGTCGTCCAATCATGCGCTTGATTGAGCGTAAAGGCCCGCCAAAATCATGGATGGCAGCCCCACTGGCAACTTTTGCTGCAATAGGCGCCAATAAATCTTTGGTAGGGAATGTTGTGCCTTGTACATGGGCATCTGTCAGTTGCACGACAATCCCCGGCTCCTGTTCGGATAGTAGGCTCAATACCCCATTATTGGGCCCAATGAAAATATGCTCCTCATGTTTGATAGCGATAAAGCCATCTTTTCGCACGTCCGTAGCATTGAGAGCAAGCAGGTGAACCGTGCCCTTTGGAAAGTCTTTATATACCGATTTCAATAAAAATGCTGCCTGGGCCGTGTTGTAAGGCTCAATTTGATGGCTAATATCCACAATGGACAACTGAGGGTTGATTGATAACATCTTCGCTTTGACAGCAGGTACGTAAAAATCACGTTCTCCAAAATCTGAGGTGAATGTTATCAGCGCCATAAGTGCAAGTCTATTAAATTTTTCTATTTTTGTGATAGGTGTGAACAAAATTAGGAATTTATTCTTTACACCATAGATAGAATTCATTAATCAAATACAACATATTGGTAGAGAAAGTAATTACGTTGGAAAACATTCCGCTTCTTGATTTTTTGGGAGCAGGAAATGAAAATATCAAACAGATTTCGGATGCATTTCCCCAAAGTAAAATTATTTCAAGGGGCAATGAAATCCGCATACAAGGTCGAGCACCAGAAATTCTTAGAATCAACGATCTTTTGAATATGCTTTTTCAGCATTTTCACCGCTTTGGGCACTTGAGCCCTGATAATGTGAAAGAGTATCTAGCCTTGGAAAACGCCCCTTTTCAAAATGATGAGGTGAATGATGTAATTGTCTATGGTAATAAGGGTCTAGTTGTCAAGCCAAAATCCGCCAATCAACGAAAATTGGTAGATGCAGCCTTCAAAAATGACCTTGTTTTTGCTTTAGGGCCTGCTGGTACTGGAAAGACATACATTGCAGTAGCATTAGCTGTAAGAGCGTTAAAAAACCGAGAGGTTAAGCGAATTATCATTACCAGACCTGCTGTGGAAGCTGGGGAGAATCTAGGTTTTCTGCCTGGAGATTTACAGGAGAAATTAGATCCATACTTGAGACCTATATATGATGCGCTGAGTGATATGGTACCAGCGGAGAAATTGAAGTATTATCAGGAAACCCGTGTCATTGAAATTGCCCCTCTAGCGTATATGCGGGGAAGGACTTTGCACGATGCCTTTGTATTATTAGACGAAGCCCAAAACACCACCAGCGAGCAGATCAAAATGTTTTTGACCAGAATGGGACCTAATTCGAAGGTGATCATTACGGGAGACCAAACACAGGTAGATTTGCCCAATAGACAAAAATCTGGCTTGAAAGAGGCCTTGAGAATATTGAAAGATGTGAAGGGTATCGGGATTGTGAATTTGAGTGGGAAGGATGTCATCCGACACAAATTGGTAAAATCCATTATTGAGGCTTACGATAGAGAAGAAGCTGAAAAATTAGAAAAAAAAGATGCCTATAACAGTAGAAAAGGTCCAGACGCAGGGACAGTTTGACATCATCTTTGATATTCGAAAAAAGGTATTCGTCATAGAGCAAGAAGTAGATCCTGCGGTGGAATATGACGAGTTTGAAAAGTCGTCCACGCACTTCCTAGCCAACATGGACGATGCGCCTGCGGGAACAGCCCGATGGAGATATACGGACAAGGGTGTGAAATTGGAGCGGTTTGCCGTATTGAAAGAAATGCGCAGAAAAGGCATTGGGCTAGCCTTGGTCAAAGCAGTACTGGAGGACATTGCCGCTCAGCCAGAAGCCAAAGGCAAAAAACTCTACATGCACGCGCAATTGGATGCCATACCTTTATACGCCAAGTTTGGATTTAAGCAAGTTGGCGAACTATTTGAGGAATGTAGCATACTTCATTATAAAATGGAACTATATTTGTAAGGTTTAAATTTTAAAATTCATGAATATGAAAAAGATTTTCTTGATGCTGCTTGCTGCTCTTTTTATTCAGCAAGGTGTTTACGCGCAAAGCATGAATGATCATGCTACCAATGAGGTAAGACTTAACTTTCTTAATTTGATTGCACTTGGAAAGGTGGAATTGGGTTATGAATATTTCTTGGCAAAAGATCAGTCCATAGGTGTAGAACTGCATTTCAATGATCGATTTGCTTATAGAACAACCAATGCAGAAAGAAACTTTAGCGCTACCTCCTTTCAATTATCGTATCAGTTTTATTTTGCGGGCGAAGATGATCATCGCTTGTTCTTATTCCCTTTCTTCAAATATAGATTTGGTGAATTCTCTGAACCAGCTGGAGTTACCAATTTGAATAGCGGATTCATTGGATTAGGTGGAGGTTACAAGTGGGCCTTTAATGATAAGTTTGCTTTTGGACCTTTTGCGAGTATCGCTAGGGGATTCAGTGAGGAAGTAGCGGATCGATTTAGCCCTATTGAATTCAATTTTGGATTCACAGTAGGCTTAAGATTTTAAAATAAACGTTTAATATCGGCGAGAAAAGAGGGATCATTTCCCTCTTTTTTGTTTTCTAGTTAAATTTCAGAAAGCATTGAGCCTATGAAATTTGCAGAGTATCCTTTTGTGCGCTATTTACCTTTTTTTCTGGGAGGAATTCTCCTGCATCCTCGGATACCTGTCGTGCTACTGACGTATATTTCATATACGTTGATTGGCTTGGGGCTAATCTTGGTTTGTTTGGTGATCATTAACCGTTACCGCAGTTTTTATCGGTTCAAGTTGATCATTCCCTTGTTGGCGTATACACAATTGCTGCTTTTTGGGATGTATGTAAAATCCCAGCAACAGGAAAGGTTCAAACAACAACAGGAACTTTCATTGGATGGGATGACAGGCTACGCAGCCATCGTGTTGGAACATGAACAACAAAAACCCAACTCCAAGCTCAATAGGATTCGGGCCAAGGAATTATTTTATTCAGATACTGCCATTCGGACTGATGTGGAGGTGTTGCTTTACCACCGAAGGGAACATCCTCTGAAGCCTGGGGATTTGATATGGGTACCACAGGCTTTTCAGCGAATTGAAGGACCTCGGAATCCTGCTGAATTCAACTATCAAGCGTTTATGGGTAGGCAAGGGGTGTTTTACCGACAGTTTCTTTTTCAAGAAATTGCCATAATCGGCCAACTGCAGGTACAGCCTGTCGAAAACTTCTTCCAAACTTTGAGATTCAGGGTTCAAGCAGCCTTTCATGCACATTTTCAAAATACCCAAGCCAGACAAATAGCCAATGCATTGCTATTGGGGCAAAAAAAAGACTTGGATAAAGAGGTTTCTGAGGCCTATGCCACAGCGGGAGCAATGCATATTTTGGCGGTTTCGGGATTGCATGTAGGGATTATATATGGGTTTTTCTTTTTACTATGGAAGCCATACCGGCTGGCTGCAGGAAAACGAGTATTGTTTTTATCTTTTGTCATTGCCTTGATTTGGTGTTATGCCTTGTTGACGGGGATGTCACCTTCAGTGATGCGCTCGGCTACTATGTTCACCATCATAGCTTTGGCACAAATGAAGTCAAGAAGTCCTTCCATTTTCAACGCCATAGCTTTATCTGCTTTTTTATTGCTGCTTTTTGATCCCAATCTCTTGTTTTCAGTGGGGTTTCAATTATCCTACATTGCATTATTGGGAATTTTATTGATACAGCCCTTACTGGTAAATCTTTGGATACCCTCTCTGAGATCAGTGGAGTATATCTGGCAGATTACCACCGTGGGCATCGCCGCGCAAGTTGCGACCTTTCCGATTTCAGCGTATTACTTTGGAATTTTCCCTACTTACTTCATGCTTTCAAACCTGATTGCTATACCGGGGGCCTTTTTGATTATGTCAGTGGGAGTGCCATATATGCTGCTTTCGGAGATTCCATTGATTGCTGATGCCTTAGGCTGGTTGACAGAGCACCTGATACGTTTGATGAATGCCCTGATTGGTGCCATTCAGTGGTTGCCTGCTTCCCGGCTGGAAGTGGATTGGTCTTTGCCATTAACTTGGTTTTATCTAATTGCTATGGTTCTTCTCTTGATACTTTCTTATCATCCTCAAAAACTGACAGCATTTTTGTTACTTGGGCTAGGAACTGCTTTTGTGGCTTGGACTTGGATCGAAGGAATGCAGCAAGTAAAGCAAGATCCGTATCTTATTTCATATGATTTGAATAAGGGTAAGGTAATAGATGTCTTTGTTCAAGGAAGGAGGTATAGCTATGAGGATGCGAGTGAAGAAGAGTTGGCTTTCAAAGTAGAGCCTTTTAGAAAAAGCTTGGGAGCAAAGGAATCTTTTCCATTGCAACTCATACACAAAGAAGGTCAAAACTTTCTCCTTGTGCCTGGTTTTGGGTTGCTTGCGAAAGATAGTTTGCATACGCTTGCTGAGCAAAGTTGGCAATTTGATGGGGTGAAATGGAAAACTTTCAAACCATTTGCAGAAGAGCGGATGAATTCAGGGGCTGTGAAAGTTAAATTTGCAACTCCTGTTGAAAATCTTAGGTAGTGTATACCTATTTCTAGTATTTTGTGAAAACTATTAAATAAAAAACATGAACCAACCCATCTTAACCCAAGTACATGAACGAATAGGAACCATCATTTTGAACCGTGCGGATAAGCGAAACGCATTGAATTCAGAAATGGTGGAGGCTATGAAGGCCGCCCTCTTAAGTTTTTCCACAGATCCAAATGTTAAAGTTGTCATCATCAAAGCGGAAGGCTCTGCTTTTTGTGCTGGGGCAGATTTGGGATATTTGCAGCAACTCCAATCCAATACCTATGATGAGAATTTGGAAGATAGCCGAAATCTCAAAGAGCTGTTTTATCAAATCTATACCTTTCCCAAAGTGGTCATTGCCCAGATCCAAGGACATGCCTTGGCCGGAGGTTGTGGCTTGGCAACTGTATGTGATTTTTCTTTTGCAGTGGAAGAGGCAAAATTTGGGTATACTGAAGTGAAAATTGGTTTTATTCCCGCCATCGTCAAAGTATTTCTATTGAGAAAAATAGGAGAAGGAAAAGCAAAGCAATTATTGCTAGATGGAGATTTGATCTCCGCTCAAGAGGCTAAAGAAATGGGCTTGATCAATTGGGTGGTGAAGACAGATGAATTGGAGGAAAAAGTAAGGAGCTATGCGCAAAAACTTATCCGTCAAAACTCCGGTCAGTCCATTAGGCTAACGAAAGAAATGATTGCCTTTGTTCAGGAAAAAAGTTTGGATGATGGGTTGGAGTATGCGGCCCAGATGAATGCGAGGGCAAGGGGTACGGCAGATTGTCAAAAAGGGATAGCTGCATTCTTAAACAAAGAAAAATTGACTTGGTAAGATGCAGGAAAAGGCATATCATATCCTCCAGCAGTTTTTTGGGTATTCGGAGTTTCGTCCGGCCCAATTGGGGATAGTTATGTCTGCCTTGGAAGGAAAGGATGCACTGGCCTTATTGCCTACAGGTGGAGGGAAATCCATTTGTTTTCAGGTGCCAGCTTTGGCTATGGAAGGCATTTGTGTGGTGGTGAGCCCCCTGATTGCCTTGATGAAGGACCAAGTGGATAATCTACGAAGGAGAGGAGTATTGGCTTCGGCGATCTATTCAGGCATGAGCCGTAGGGAAATAGATACGGTTTTGGATAATTGCATTTATGGAAATTACAAGTTTCTGTATGTCTCCCCCGAGCGCTTGAAGTCTGAGCTTTTCATCGAGCGCTTTAAAAAGATGAAGGTGTGTCTGTTGGCTATCGATGAGGCACACTGCATTTCCCAGTGGGGCTATGATTTTAGGCCTCCCTATTTGGAAATTGCACTCATTCGTCAGTGGCATCCTCAGGTTCCTTGTATGGCCTTGACTGCCTCCGCTACTCCTCGGGTCAAGCAGGACATCATAGATAAATTGGAGTTGAGACAGCCTCAGGTTTTTGTCCGTTCTTTTTCCCGAAAAAATCTCAGTTACACCGTTCGTTTTGCCGAAAACAAATTGGAGCAAGGGATTCGTATCCTCCAACGAGTACCCGGTACAGCCATCATATACGCCCGCAATCGCAAAGGAACCAAAGAACTGGCAGGTCTCCTCAATCAAGCGGGGATTCCGGCTACTTTTTATCATGCAGGCCTACCGGGTGAAGTGCGTGAAAGTAGGCAGCAGGAATGGAAGTCCAATAAAATCCGGGTAATGGTGGCTACTAATGCTTTTGGAATGGGGATTGATAAGCCCGATGTACGATTGGTGCTGCACTTGGATTTGCCTGAAAATTTGGAAAACTACTATCAGGAAGCTGGCAGGGCTGGTCGGGATGAGCTTAAAGCCTATGCGGTCTTGCTGACCAATGAACAGGATTTGAAGACACTGCGGGATCGGGCAGAAATTGCCTATCCTCCTATAGAATATCTGCGGAAAGTGTACCAATGCCTAGCCAATTATTACCGAATGGCAGTAGGGAGTGGGTTAATGGTTAGTTTTGATTTTGATTTACAAGATTTTTGCCAGACCTATTCCCTTGATTTACTGATTACCTACAATGCGCTAAAAGTCTTGCAAGAGGAAGGTTTTGTGGAGATGAATGAAAGTTTTTTTGCTCCCTCCAAAATCAAGTTTGTGGTCAATCATGGGAAATTGTATGAAGTCCAGATTGCCCATGCCAAATTGGACCCATTGATCAAGGTATTACTTCGGACTTATGGAGGGGAATTATTCACGGAGTTTATGTCCATACAGGAAAACAAACTCGCCAAAGCCATGCAGATGTCTGAAACCCAATTGATACAGGGCTTACAACAGTTGGATAAACTTGGCGTGCTGGCCTATGAACAGCGAAAAGATAAGCCACAGGTTACTTTTTTGACAGAGCGCTTTGATGCGGGGAAATTACCATTACAAAGTAAACGCATTGCCGAACGAAGGGAAAATGCAGTAGAAAAAGCAGATTCTATGATTTCTTATGTTAGGAATGCACAGGTCTGTAGGGCCAATCAGATTTCCCATTATTTTGGAGAAGTTTCAGATCATCAGTGTGGCATTTGTGATGTTTGCATCAAGCAAAAAAAACAAGGCGGAGCACATTACGTAAAGGTAAAAAGTAAGATAATTCAAACTTTACAGGAGGGGAAACGGTTTTCTATGCATACGCTGGAAGAGGTGACGGGATTAAAAAAAGAACAAGAGACCATAGAAGTCCTGCGAGACCTATCTGACGAGGGCTTGATCGTAGAAGAACCCAGCGGTGAATATAAACTCAACAAGTAATGGCCGGAGGATTTATTGATGACCTTTTTGGGAAATTATTTCCCAAAAAAAATACCCCAATACAGGTAAAAGAAAACTTTGTGCAGTCTTCGCAGGATATGGTGGATCTGGAGATTTGGTTGCAGTCTGCTGAATGTTCGTATATACTAGACCTTGTGGGCAAAAATTATCATTTTAAAAAAGCCGGTATCAATGCTAAGCCAGAAGTGCATACCTTGAATAGCCCTTATGCCAACGGATTTGCCATTTCTTATGATCCGCCATTTAATCCTGAAACTTTTTCTAAACTTTTCTTTGCTTTTGGCAGACGAATGTTAGCTTTGGGATATAGACAGGTGAGTTTGGACAGAAAAATCGAAGAAATCAACGATAAAGTCAAAACTACCGAGAAACAATACTTTAAACCACCCCTGCAAGCTGAAGACTTCACCAGTAAAATTGATCAGCTCTATGGAAATGTAAGTGTGGAAAAAGTAACGATTGACAATGAACCCAGTTTTATTAAAGTCTTGGTGACCGTGTACTCCGATCACCTGTACCAAAAGGCAAAACCTTTTGACGAGTTTATTGATCATATCTTTGAAACCAACATACCATGAACAGGCAAACACTCAGAGAAAACCTAGAAAATTACCGGACACCATTTGAAGAGGAAGCAGCGGCTATTAAAGATTTTATTGATTTGACATACGATGAGCTAGCTTTTCGCAGGGAACGTATTCAAGGACATTTCACCGGTTCCGCCTGGATTGTAAACAAACGAAGAACACATGCTTTAATGACCCTTCATAGAAAGTTGAACCGCTGGTTACAATTAGGAGGGCATGCCGATGGGAATGAGAACTTGCGTGAAGTAGCCATGAATGAAGCGTGCGAGGAAAGTGGCTTGACTTCCTTACGATTAGTGGATAGTGGAATATTTGATGTTGACAGACACATTATTCCAAAAAAGGGAGAGGTTCCCGAACACTTTCATTACGATGTGCGATTTTTGATTGAAGCTGAAATTGATGAGCCTTTGGTGATTTCGGAGGAAAGTAAAGATTTGGCATGGATTCCTTTTGACCGGGTGGAAGATTTGACTGGAGGCAATTCCTCCATTCTTCGAATGCTAGAAAAAACGAGCAAATCAGAAATATTAATTTGACATGAGTCAGCAATTAGTCATAAATGGATTGGAGGATGTGAGGTCCTCTTTTTCATTTTCAGTGCCTTTGCAGGTGCGTTTTTCCGATATTGATGGGTATATGCATGTGAATAATGGGGTGTATTTCAGTTACCTGGAACATGCCCGTGCCCTGTATTTGTATCAGCAATGTGGTTGGGATGTGATGGATGTGGGGACGGTGGTAGCTGATTTACATATTTCCTACAAAAAACCTATCCATGCATTTGATCGCGTGTCTGCTTTTGTCCGCTGCAAATCGGTAGGAAATAGTTCATTTGTGTTGGAACAAGTACTAGCGGGGACCATCGAAAAAGGAGAAGAAGCCATCTATGCAACTGCCTCGGTGGTCATGGTGTCGGTAGATATGAAGACTATGAAGCCCACTCCCGTTCCGGATCAATACCGAGTTAAATTGGAGCAGAAGTGAGAGAATCAGGCGTAAAACCTTATCTTTGCAGGAAATTTACGAAACGTGAAGAAGCAACTAGTATTCTGGGTAAGTCTGATTTGGCTGGCATCTTGCAGCCCATCAGCTGACGAGTTATTTCAGGAAGGAATTCGTCAATTGGAAGGTTCCGATTATCAAAAAGCAATCACCTACTTTGATAGAGCCATTGATCAAGATGCAAACTTTGCATCCGCTTTGAATGCCAAAGGCATTGCCTTGATTCAATTGGCTCAGTATGACCGTGCTATTGAAGCATTCAACCGATCCATAAAAATCGATAGCCTTAGCTATAAACCTTACCTCAACCGTGGAAATGCCTGGTTTGAAAAAGGGGAATACCGTGCAGCCGTGATGGATTACAATACTGCGAATGGTTTGGAGCCCGGGATTTTAGATGTGTATTTTAACCGTGGGGTGGCTTTGATGGGTTTGGAATCCTACGAAGATGCAATTTTTGATTTTGATATTGTGATTCAGGAAAATCCTGGAAATTCCCGCGCTTGGTTCAATAAAGGCAAGTCAGAGTTTTGGAATAACGATCCCGTTTCTTCCATCAACTCCTTGACCAAAGCAGTGGACTTAGACAATACCAATGGTGAGGCGTATTACCTGATTGGCACCATACAAATGTCTGCTTTTAATATGGTAGACGAAGGCTGTGTCAATTTCAAAATGGCTAGAAGTTTGGGTTATGCTGATGCACAAACCTGGATTGAAGATTTTTGTAAAGATTAATGGCACAGATAGGGACAGCGCTTGAGCAGGCTGCTGCATATTTAACAGCAGGTGAATTGGTAGGGATACCGACGGAAACTGTCTATGGATTGGCGGGGAATGCCCTGAATCCGGATGCAGTGACCAAGATATTTACGACCAAAAATCGACCGAGCTTTGATCCCCTGATTGTGCATACCTCAGATATTTCCAAAGTCGAAGAATTTATCCAAGATTTCCCAAAGCCTTTGCGCTTGCTAGCGGAACGTTTTTGGCCAGGTCCTTTGACTTTATTATTGTCAAAAAAGCCAATCGTACCTGATTTGGTGACATCCGGATTGGATACTGTGGCAGTACGTATTCCTCGCCATGAACTCACCTTGGAATTGTTGAGACATTTGCCCTTTCCTTTGGCTGCCCCTAGTGCTAACCCATTTGGCTATATCAGCCCAACCAAAGCTTCGCATGTCAATGATCAGCTTGGGGATAAAATACCCTATATTTTGGATGGAGGGGCTTGTGAAGTTGGTTTGGAGAGCACCATTGTGGGGATGTTGGATGGAGAGGTGACAGTGTTCCGTCTTGGCGGTTTGGAAGTAAGAAAAATTGAGAGCATCGTAGGTAAGGTGCAGATGATGGCGCATAGTAGTTCCAATCCTCAAAGTCCAGGTATGTTGAAATCGCATTATGCCCCAACGAAGCCGTTTATCATCGGTAATTTGAAGGAGTTGGTTCAAAAATATCAGGGAGAACATATTCCCTTTGCCGTATTATCTTTTCAGGAGCATTTTTCAGGTTTAGATTCCGGGCAACAAATGCAGCTTTCTTCTCGTGGAAGCTTGGAGGAAGCCGCAAAAAATTTGTTTGCTGCCATGAGAACTTTGGACAGTCTGAATGTTTCCGTAATTTTATCCGAGTATTTACCTGACGAAGGTCTGGGTAAAGCCATCAATGATCGGCTCAAACGGGCTGCCGCTGAGTCCATGGATAAGCTTGAGGATAGTTAGATTTCAAACCTTTTAAACAATAACCATATGAGTAACAAATTCAGAAGTGTTGACAGTATTGAGTTCAAGGGTAAAAAAGCCTTGATCCGTGTGGATTTCAATGTGCCTTTGGATACAGATTTGAAAGTCACCGATGATACGCGTATCCGCGCTGCTTTGCCTACTATTCAAAAAATTTTGGGTGATGGTGGTGCGGTGATTTTAATGTCACATTTGGGAAGACCTAAAGAGGGTCCAACCGATAAGTATTCTTTAAGGCATGTGATTGGCAACTTAGAGGCTTTACTTGGTAAATCTGTCAAATTTGCCAATGACTGCATAGGAGAAGAGGCCGTAAGTTTGGCGGCATCCCTTCAGGCAGGTGAAGTATTGTTATTGGAAAACTTACGTTTTTACAAAGAAGAGGAAAAAGGAAACGAGGAATTTGCAGGTAAATTAGCGAAGCTAGGGGATGTGTATGTAAACGATGCCTTCGGTACTGCTCACCGTGCACATGCTTCTACGGCAGTTATTGCACAGTTTTTTGAAGAAAAAGCAACAGGTTATTTGATGCTGTCTGAATTGGAGAATGCTGACAAAGTATTAGAAAATCCAGAAAGACCATATACTGCTATCATGGGAGGAGCTAAAATTTCCGACAAGATTTTGATCATTGAGCGTTTATTGGAAAAAGTAGATAATCTCATCATTGGTGGCGGGATGTCTTACACCTTCTCCAAAGCCAAAGGTGGTCAAATCGGTAATTCCCTATGCGAAGAAGATAAATTGGACTACGTGTTGGAGTTGATGAAGAAAGCAGAAGCCAAAGGTGTGAAAATCATCCTTCCAGTTGATACCGTGACATCTAAGTCTTTTGCTAATGATGATGAGCAGGGCTTGGCGAGTGCTGGAGAAATCCCTTCTGATATGATGGGCTTAGATATTGGTCCTGAAACAAGAAAATTATTTGCTGATGTTATCAAAAACTCCAAAACCATCCTATGGAATGGTCCAATGGGTGTATTTGAGATGTCGAGCTTTGTACATGGTACCGTCGCTGTTGCAGAGGCAATCGCCGAAGCCACTGAAAACGGAGCCTTCTCGTTGATTGGTGGGGGGGATTCTGCCGCTGCGGTCAACAAGTTTGGCTTTACTGATAAGGTTTCTTATGTATCCACCGGCGGTGGTGCTTTGTTGGAACACATGGAGGGTAAAGTACTTCCAGGAGTAGCCGCTTTGCAGGTATAAGCTGTAACAAAAAAATCACAGAAAGCAGGTTTGGAGACGGACCTGCTTTTTCTTTTTCGAATTATCGGTTTTAAGTTTTAACTTAGGAACGAAAATCATCTTCAACCCTATATGGGTTTGTTATGCGTATGCCATTCGTGAAAAAAATCCTTCCATTTCTTTTTCTGCTGCTCTTATTCAATTCTTGCATGGAGTTTGAAGAAATCGACGGCCCCTGCTTGGTGTTCTTGGTGGCTGATGATGATGGTCGTCAACGTTTTTATGAGATTAGGGAGGACATTCGTAGAAATAAGTCAACAGGAGTGTTTACCTATAGAGATGAAGAGGGTCGACTATGGTCTATTTCTTTAGCAGAAAATGGTCGTTATTATTCCAAAAGTACCAATGAAATTCCTGTTGAGGTGGACCGCATCGAATGTGGAACGAAGATATACAATGAGCGGATGCCTGATGAAGATGATGATGATTGATATACATCCCTGAAGCGATGGAACCACAGGTTATTCCAGCAGTTGAGATTGATAAGGAGCTTTTGACAGAAGCCAAAATACAGGCGGATGTGGAAAAGCAGGTGATTGTTCATGTCACCATACAGTCGTCTTATAGTTGGTGGCAACTGCGTATTTGGCCGAGTACATATTTGATTCCTAGAGAGGGTGGCAGTCAAGCAAAATTATTGAATGCAGATAATATCCCTTTCTTTCCACAATGGCTGCACATTTTTGGATCCAGCCACCGTTTTACTTTGATTTTTGAAGGCCTTCCAAAAGACTGCGAAGTATTTGATCTGGTGGAGGAAATTCCACAAAAAGGAGGGTTTGAGGTCAATGGGATCTGTCGAAACCAATCCGATGTGTACCATGTAGAAATTTTCGATTGATTAAATTTCACACAAGGAGCGCAACGGTTTATCGTCGCGCTCGCTAAGTGAACTGTCCACGAATGACACGAATTGCACTAAGTTTGGTTCTGGGGTATTGATAGATGAAGCATACGTAAGTCTTTTTTCTTGCTTCTTGTATCTTGTTCCCAATCTCTCGTTTCTCGCTTCTAGTCTCTCGTCTCTATTTTACTCTCTAAACTTAAATCCCGACGGTCCTCTTCCAGCAGTGAAGGTTTTCACCTCTTGACCGAGCTCGTTGACGACAATCACGCTGCCATTGCCTTGGAAGCCGTTGTTATCTCCGATATAGATTTCTTTGGCACTTTGGCGGTAGCCGATTCCATAGAATCCTGATCCTTTAAAAAATTCAGGATTGGTGATGACAGCATTATTCAAAGAGATTTTGGCAATAGCGTCATTGTAATCAGGCCAACCGGTAGACGTGATGATGTAAACTGAATTTTCTGAATCCAATGTAAAGCTGCTCGTTGCATTGGTTAAGTTTACTGTAATAGTTGTACGTATGGAAATATCACTTTTATTGATTTCGTGAAAATAGACACGGGATGCGTCATGGGCATAGAGATACAGGTTATTTCCTGCTTCAAAGAAAAAGGAAGGGCGTCCCGTAATGTCCAAGGTTCGGGATACCGCATCTTGACTGAGATTGATTACGCTCAATTTTCTAGCAGCGCTGGATGCTACGAGTAGCTGGTTATTGACCACAAATAGACCTTCCGGACGGCTTTCAACAGGGATTTTGGTCGTTATTGAGCCACCTTTAACATTGTCAACAACTGCAATATATGATTCAGGGCTATTGAAGTTTGCATCGTATGGTCCCCAGTCACTGATGTATAGCTTGTTATTGGTCACAATCGCTGAACGGCTGATATCGAGACCTTCCACCGCTCCTACACTTTTGAAATCGCCTGCATTGACCACTTCAACTTTACCGGTGTTGGCCACTAAATACATATGACCATTATGTTCCACCATGTCTTGAAGAAGTCCTGCAAAGGGTCTGTTATTTGCTGCTTCAAAGATGTTGGGACGGGCAGTTTCTTGGGCAAATTCATAGAAGGAAACCTCTCCATCATTTGAGCCGAATGCGCCTTCATTCATGATCAGGATTCCACCTTTTTCAAATTCACCTAATGGGACTTCATTTCCATCTGGATTACAGGAAATAAGTAAGATAGCAGCCCAAAGGCTCAAAACGAGGCTAGTAAACTTTTTCATAGTGTTATATTACAGTTAAATTGAAAATTTCTTCCGGGCATAGGCCTTAAGCGCATGATATGATATTCTTTATCCAACAAGTTGTTGATATGAAATCCAGCAGTGAGTTTTTTAGTGTTTAGGAAATTAAATTGATAGCGAATGCCTATATCTACCAATTCATAGGGTGCTACACTTGATTGGTTGTCTGTAGCTACAAATCGCTCACTCACCCAATGTGAGCTTACAAAAGCACTCCAATTGCTTCGCTGCCAATCCATCGTGCCCATCACTTTGTGTTCGGGTGTGTAAGGGAGTTGATTTCCTCTGCTTTGGTCATTGGCGGAACTGTTGGTTTGATTAATAGCCTGAACCCAATTGTAGATTCCAGTAAAAGACCATTGATGTGCTCCT
Source organism: Mongoliitalea sp. (assembly GCF_054166905.1). Lineage (NCBI taxonomy): Bacteria > Pseudomonadati > Bacteroidota > Cytophagia > Cytophagales > Cyclobacteriaceae > Mongoliitalea > Mongoliitalea sp. Next base: position 16,896 of record NZ_JBSZCK010000020.1, read on the forward strand.
ATTTTCTTCTCCACTTGTGCTCGATATTCCAGTCCAGAGTTGATGACACTGCGAATATTTTCGGGACTCCAAATATTCCCCCGAGGTAGCCAAATAATCCAATTGTCCACCCACATGCGGTACAAGGTCAGGTGTTGTTTGATTACAAAGCCATTGGAAGTAAGCTCTTGCTGAAGGTTTATTTCTGAGCTGTAGCTATCTTCTGGAAGTAAATCAGGGTTGCCCCCCGGATTCCAAAAACGATCGTTAAGTGTAGGAACTTTGAAACTCCTTGCTGCTGCAAATCCCAAGGATAACTTTTGATGGGTGTGGCGAAGAAAATTCCATTCTCCCCCAATACTCGGGGTAAAAGGCGCCCAATTTCCATCATAAACAAATTGTCGCAGGTTTGCGGTAAGGGTCAGATGAGGGTTGGGAAGAAATTTCTGAGAATGGTATAATTCCCAACGCTGTTCTTGGGCTTCGTATGTGTCCAGTTGTCCATCAATTTGAGTCAATCGAAAACCAGTCCTGCTACTGACCCTTTCAGTCCAATTACGATCCAACTCTCCGCTGAGAAAATATTGTTGGGTTTTATTGACAGCACCAATGTTGAAGATAAGTTCATCAAAGACGATTCCTGCTTTTGCATTCCAGGTATTTTTTCCTTCAAAATACATGTAGTCAAGCATGGCCCGAAGATTCCTGTCCTGCTGTTGGTCTTGAGTATTGGAACCGATGATGGGGATGATTTGCCGGTCTGCTTCATTATACCAAATGGCAGCATGGATTTGTTGATGGGAAGAAATGTTCCAAGCCAAATCCTGCAAAAAGCCTTGTTGGGTCACTACCCCATTAGGCATACGTTCTATGGGCGTGTTGATTCGGGAGAGGTTTCTAAATGGGAAATCATTCTTGGCATGCTGTCGGTAGGCACGGGTTTTGGTTGAGAATGTTTGATTAGAATAGCTATAAGCGAGGGATTGATCCCAGCGGCCAAAACTCCCAACGATGCTTCCTATATCTACGCGGTGTCCTTGATTAAAGAGTTGACGAGTGCCTAAGTGAATGGCTCCTCCAATGGCGTCGGTGCCATACAATGCTCCCGAGCTTCCTAAGTGTATATCCACCCGGTCAATGGCGGCAGTAGGTAAAATAGAGAAATCAGCCTGTCCCAAGGAAGGAGAATTGATGGGGAGTCCATTCCAAAAAACAGCATTATGGCCAGCTGAAGTGCCTCTCATGGTCAAAGAAGCGAGCATGCCAGGTCCTTGTTGGCGTAAAAATAAGCCTGTTCTTCGTTGGAGCACCTCTGTTAAGGCATCCCCTCGAAAGTCTTGCAAATCTTTCTCCCGAAGGGTAATCAATTGTTGCCCTGCTGCATACTTTTCAAGGTCAGGACCTTTGACTTCCACCAAACTCAATTCCAGCGTATCCCCCAGATACATGCGGAAATCGGCCTTCCCTAGAAGTGGGAAACTGATCCAAAGGCTTGCTATGATGAGTACTTTTTTCAAGGCTTTTAATTTTCTTGGGTTCAAAGCCTTGAAGTAGAAAGAGAAGATATAGTATACAATCACTCATTCACAGATAAAATACCTGCAAACAAGACCCACCATTGATGTGTGAATAGTCGTGAAACTAATGCTCTTTCTTCTCGTCCTTTCCACCGAAGGCTTTGAATATGCTGAAAATGGCAGGTCTCCTGGCTTCCCTGAGTTTACCGGCCTTCTCATTCCGAGTTTCGGAACAATGGCTATGGAGGGGTAAACTACTATTCCAACAAATGTCGGAATGGGGTTACAGTTGCGGGGACAGCTTCGGTTTCACACCGAATTCCCTTTTAATCCATGAAGCTCGCCGAGCCTCAGGAACCAATTCTCACCTACAAACATAAGGGCTAGGCATTTAATAATTCAAATTTCCAAAGGATATTTTGTTGAAAATTTTAAAAAAGGTTGGATTGTATGGGAGATTCCTATATTTGGGGACTCAACCAATGATTCTTATGCGTTTGTTTAAAGCAATTTTTCTTTGCTTAGGGACGTTTTTGTTCCTTTTGATAGGATGTACAACCAAGGAGCCCCTTGAAGCTTTGGAATTGGAAAGCTTATCGCTTTCGTATGCCAAAGGTTTTTCTGTAGAAAGGGGAGAAAATTTTTGGGTGGTTACGGTTACTCAGGCATTTCCGGGAGCAAAGGAATCCTTTAGGTATTTGATTTTGGAAGAGGGAAATGCATCATTTGATGCGAAAGGGTTTGATGCGGTGATTCAATTGCCTGTTTCGGAGGTGATTTTGACGTCTACCACGCATGTGCCTCATTTAGATTACTTGGGAAGCACGGATTTGTTGGTTGGCTTTCCCAATTTAGATTTGATTTCTTCTGTACCCATGAGAGCACGCATTGCCAAGGGATTGGTAAACGATTTAGGGAATGCACCAAGTGCCAATATCGAGCGTGTCTTGGAAATTAATCCTGATTGGATGATGGTGTCCACCTTGGGAGAAGATTTGAGCTATTTGGAAATTTTGAAAAAAGGAGGAGTCCCTGCTGTCATCAATGGAGAATATGTTGAGCAGCATCCTTTGGGTAGGGCAGAATGGATCAAATTTACAGGGGTGCTTTTGGGGAAATGGGATGAGGCAGTAGCTATTTTTGAAGAAATCGAGCAAAGTTACCTGCAAACCTTGGCTTTACTATCTATCCAAGAACTTGCTAAACCGACAGTACTTTCTGGGGTGATGTATAAAGATATTTGGTACATGCCGGGGGCGGATTCTTGGGGTGCCCGTTTATTGGCGGAGGCTGGGGGAGACTATCTTTTCCAAGATCAAAAAGGATCTGGCAGCAGTCAGTTAAGTTATGAAGTAGTGCTTGATCGTGGACAGGAAGCAGCATTTTGGATAGGGGCGGCTGATTTTCCAAGCTTACAAGCCATGGGAGAGGCCGAGCCCCGTTACCGTGCTTTTGATGCTTGGAAAAATGGAAACATTTATACCTACACGCAGAAAAAAGGAGAAACAGGAGGTTTGGAGTACTTTGAATTGGGTTATCTACGTCCAGATTTAATTGTAAAAGATTTGATGATGATTTTTTATCCGGAACTATTCTCGGGTGAATCCATGTATTTTTACCAAAAAATTGAATGAGTAGCAATTCCCGACATAGCATCTTCTTGCTTGGTATCAGCATTGCCTGTGGGTTGTTGTTTGTACTCAACATCTCCTCCGGATCGGTTGCCATACCGGTTTCGGAGATTTTTGGAAGGTTTTTTGGTGGGAATTTTAGCAAAGCCTCATGGGAGACCATCGTGATGGACTACCGCATTCCCAAAGCGGTGACGGCATTATTGGCAGGTACAGCCTTATCCATTGCAGGTTTACAAATGCAAACATTTTTCAGAAACCCTCTGGCTGGACCCTACGTGTTGGGGATTAGTTCGGGGGCAGGTTTAGGCGTGGCCTTATTGGTATTGGCAGGTTCAATTATTGGTTTTTCGGGATATGCTGTTGGTATGTGGGCGACCATCATTGCAGCTTCGGCAGGTGCTGTTTTAGTTTTGTTATTGATGAGTTTGACTGCGTGGAAGGTCCGAGATAGCATGACCTTATTGATTGTGGGATTGATGTTTGGATCGGCTGTTTCCGCCTTGATTGCTGTATTGGCCTTTTTTGCGGATGCTGAGCAATTGAAAATGTTCACCATTTGGTCTATGGGCAGTTTGGGAAGCACGCAAAGTGAGCAACTCATTGGATTTATCTTGGCTATTGTGATTGGTTTGATACCTGTATTGGCTATGTTGAAGTCTTATAATGCCATGCTGTTGGGGGAAAATTATGCGAGCAGCATGGGAGTGAATGTCAACAAACTCCGATGGGCAATGATTGTGAGTACTGGGATTTTGGCAGGTTCTGCCACTGCTTTTTGTGGGCCGATCGCATTTATTGGGATTGCTGTCCCTCACATGGCGCGATTGCTGTTTCGTACTTCTGATCATAAACTTCTGCTTCCTGCCTCAGCTTTGATCGGAATGGGTGTCCTATTATTTTGCGATACCGTTGCACAATTGCCAGGTTCAGTTCAGACCTTACCGATTAACGCGGTCACTTCCTTGATTGGTGCGCCCATGGTGATTTGGTTGATTATGCGGAGAAACTTCAGTAAGGAATTTTAAGGATAGAGCAGCTATGAATCCATCGAAATCAACATACTTACTCCAAGCCAGAAATCTCAGTATTGGTTACACTGTGAAAAAAGGTGCTCCAAAACTGATTGCGGATGGGTTAAACTTTGATCTGAAGGTTGGAGAACTTACTTGTTTGTTGGGTCCTAATGGTGTTGGGAAGTCTACCTTGATCAAAACGATTATGGGGAGATTGCCTGTATTAGAGGGAGAGATACGATTGAAGAATCAACTGATTCAATATTATCGATCGGATGCATTGGCGAAGGAGTTGGCCGTAGTGTTGACGGATAAAGTTGGCGGAGCACAATTGACAGTGGAGGATTTGATAGCTTTAGGGCGAACACCACATACTAACTGGCTGGGCAAGATGAGTGCAGAAGATCAAGGGAAAGTGGATGAGGCCATTGAACTGACACATATAGGCTATTTGCGTGGGTCATTGATCGCTGAACTCAGTGATGGTCAGCTGCAAAAGGTGATGATAGCGAGAGCTATTGCCCAAGATGCTGGAATCCTGATTTTGGATGAACCCACGGCTCATTTGGATTTGGTGAACCGCTTTGAGATTATGTTTTTGCTCCGCAAGATTGCCAAGGAAAGCAAGAAAGCTATTTTGGTAGTAACCCATGATTTGGAGATTGCTTTGGAAACTGCAGACCAGTTTTGGTTGATGACTTGCGGGGAACCCTTGCGGACAGGCTTGCCCGAAGACTTGGTTTGCTCAGGAGCAATCAATCAGCTGCTCCCAGGAAAAGAGTTGTTTTTTGATGCTGCCAAAGGCAAGGTTAAGCTTCAATCACCAATGGAAGAGATTTCCATCCAAGGTGACCCCATCAAAGCCCAATGGCTCGCACATGCCTTAGTGAAAAATGGCTTGAAAATACCTGCTGACGTGACGATAGAAGCTACCGATGCTGGATTTTTGTGGCAAGATGATAGGAAAGAGATAAAAGGTCTTTTGCAAATAGCAGATATTTTAGAGAATATCTATTTAAAGATCCGCTGATGATGCTGCCCCTTCAGGGCAGGTGAAATTAGCTGTAGTTATTGGTCCACGGGTCGAGACCCATGGTTACTGTAGTGTTGCCCTTTCAGGGCACTTAAGATTGGCTTGGTTTGGGTAAATTCCCACCCACTGTTCATTCCTCCTCCAATGCCGGGGCTTAAAAGCCACGGCAATTGATGGGTGTATTCTGTAGAAGTTCAAACAAATTTTGTTTCAAAAATTCAATTGAAGTTGTGGGTTAAAACCCACAGACGACTGGCGCATGCCATTATCACTCTTTGCTTCGACTACGCTTAGCACAAGCATTCCCAATTGTGTGCTGCTCACTACTAAGTTTTCACTTTACGGCTATCTGTCAGCCTACTATCATTCCTAATTTTTCATTCCTTGCTTTGACTACGCTCAGCACAAGCATTCCTAATTCCCAATTCCACCCACTATCCTCTCTGTCTTATCGCTTCATAGATGACTACACCAGCAGAGACGGACACGTTTAAGCTTTCAATATTGCCTTTCATGGGGATTTTGATGAAGTCATTGCTGAGGCCCATCAATTCAGAGGAAATGCCGTCCTCTTCGGAGCCCATGATCAAAGCTGTTGGGATGGAGAAGTCGGCTTCATACATCATTTTTTCTGCTTTTTCAGAAACGGCCACTACTTGTAAGCCCATTTTTTGAAGGTCCTTGACGGTGTAGTACAAGTTTTTTACTCTACAAATAGGCAAGTGATTCAAGGCTCCTGCAGATGTTTTTACAGCATCCGAGTTGATTTGGGCAGCACCTTTTTCGGGGATTACGATAGCATGCACACCGGCACACTCTGCTGTACGTGCAATTGCGCCGAAGTTTCTCACATCCGTAATTCTATCTAACACAAGAATCAAGGGAGAGATACCTGACGAAAAACATGTTTCAATGACATTATCTAAAGAAGCATACTGAATAGCAGACATGTGGGCAATCACCCCCTGATGGTTTTTGCGGGTGATGCGGTTGAGTTTGGCATCGGGAACACGCACCACAGGAATGCGCTCGGCTTTTGCTAAGGCAAGCAATTCTTTTGTCAGTTCATTATTGACATCCTTGTCCAGTAAAATTTTATCAATATCCTTTTGCGCATGGATAGCTTCCATGACTGCGCGGGTGCCAAATATGAAATCCTTTTCTTGTTCGCCTTTATTGATTAGAAAGCCATCTGTGCGTTTCTCCATTGTGTGATGCTTTTAAACCACTCCGGCTGCAAAGCTCTAGAGCGGTTGAGTACGTAATAATTGGGTGTCAAAATATTTTTGACGCGTGCAAAGGTAAAGGTTATTTTCGAATTTGAGTTCTCCGGTAAATAAGACCACACCTCTCCATTCAAGCGGAAAAAAACCTCATTGGGAGGACCCATGACGGTGTAGACCATGCCTCTATCAGTTTTCCATCCTTCTTTAAAATCTGTAAACAAGATATTGGCAAATTCAATTTGCTTGAAATATTCGCGGATTATTTTTCTGGATGACTCTTCTTCCTTGGTTAAATTAAACCAATAGAGGTCTAAAGCCTGCTTTTTATCTTCTGCTTCCTTCAGTGCTTCGTGTTCTCTTCGCGTACTGATATAAGCGACCATTTCTACCATTTCCTCGTAGGTTTTAACCTTTGGGAAGGCATCGTGCGTCGTTCGAATCAACATACCTGATGCTGATGTAGTATCTGTTTGCAGGAAATAATATCCCAATTGATCAAAGGACTGCGGGATGTTGGTCAAAAACTCACCTTCATAATTCACGGTCAATTCTCTTGGGACTGCTGCAGGACGGATTTCCATGGGGGGTAAAGGGACATCAAAAACCGTTGGGTAATGAAAATGATGAATACCTATCGTACCCCTGCTTCTAAACTCCAAAGGTTCTGTCATCGTCAGGAAGTTTTGATCAAAGGGAATTCCGTCACTGTAGTATCCCCAAAACTGAGGAAAATCGAAAATAAATGGACTGATAAGGTCTGTATGATAGTAATATTCATCCCCTTGCCTGGTATCTGTCACACGAAGGACAGCAAAAGCCATCTCCTGTTCTAGAGGAATAGTTACTTCTTTTTCAAAATAGAAATGAAACCCTGTTTCTCTTCGAATATCTACATCTCGAAGCTCTGTCCATTTGTCAGCTAAAAGTGGCTCCTGAAAACTGCTGACCACTGCGTAGGAGAAGCGGTAGATACCGTTTTCAATCCCTTCCTCGATTTTTTCAATAGGCATTTGAAGTATAAAAGAGCGCTCGCCGGTTTTCAAAGGAATGATTTTTGGAGACACCCGGGAGTAGCGAGAGTAGCGCAAGGCTTGGTTGATATTTTCTAAGGTTTGTTGGGCCCATGTCTCGATTGCCCCCGTAAAAAGAAGCAGTATCGACAAGATCAAATAAACGTGGAGTCGTTGGTTTGTTTTATATCGCATGGATTTTAGTTTTCGTTATCAAATCACACTCAAATATTATTCCCATATTTGTGACAAAATAAATAAAATTTAGATGGCTACCTATACAACTGAAATAGCTTCTGATAAAATTAGTAGTGATAACCCTATTCATCAACGATTGTTGAAGGCTTACATTGCTGCTAAACCCTTTGTGAAGGGGAAATTATTGGAAGTTGGCTGTGGAGAGGGAAGAGGTGTGGAGGTATTGATGCCTTTGGTAGAGGATTATTTGGGGATTGACAAAATCCAGGAAGTAATCGACACGCTCACTCAAAAGTACCCGAATGTACAGTTTCAACAAGCAGTCATTCCGCCATTCCAAGGTTTGAAAAGTGATTCATTTGATTCCATCATCAGTTTTCAAGTGATCGAGCATATTGAAAATGATCGACTGTTTTTGGAGGAAATCTACCGGGTATTAAAGCCAGGTGGAGTAGCGGTGATTTCCACCCCTAATATTCGTCATACACTATCTAGAAATCCTTGGCATGTACGGGAATATACAGTGGATCAATTGAAATCCTTGTGTGAAAAAGTATTTGATTCAGTAGTTTGCAAAGGCATTGGCGGAAATGCCAAAGTTTGGGATTACCACGAGGCCAACCGAATTTCTGTCAATAAAATCATGCGTTTTGATATTTTGAACTTGCAGTACAGACTTCCTGCTGCTGTCCTACGTTGGCCGTATGAGGTATTGAATAGAATGAATCGCAATAAACTGCATCAGCAAAAAGGGCAAGCAGTCACCGAGATCTCGCATGAGGATTACCTTGTAGAGGATCATGCGGAAAAAGGGCTTGATTTGTTTTACATCTTGCATAAAAAAGTATAAAACCTTAAGGATACATTAGAATTCCAGATACGAAACCTGACTTAAGAATAGGGATAAAAAAAATCCGGTCTCGAATGAGCCGGATTTTTTCAAATTAGATAAACCAAACATTTGTTATCTTGGGTTGATCAGGGAACCACCGCTTCCGGGGCCCAGAAATCGTTCCAAGTCTTTTTTGAGCTGACTGGAAAGCTCTGTATAGCCTCTTTCTTCCAACAATGGAACAAAGAATTTAAGCATCTCAATAGAAATCAAGGCGTCACGGTCATAGTCTCTTCCCGTACGCTGATAGAAATCAATCATTTCAATGGATCGTACGGATACTTTTTCTACTATATCCAAGGCCAAATCATCTTCTCCTACTTCAAATAATAATGGAACCATCTGTCCACTTGCCAAATCGTAAGGAATGGCTTCATGAGGCATTTTTTCCAAGCTAAACTTCAGGATATCCGCAGCACGCTCCAAGTCGTCTTCATCCAGCAAAGCAATGGCAATAGAGTTGATAGCTGAGCGATGATTGGAGGTGAATCGTCTGAATTCATCATCGAAATAATTACTCGGGTCATCCATGCCTCGAAGTGCAAATTTCTCCATGACATTGGTGTAGGCTACATCGGTATTGACCATTTCGGTACGCATGCCCATTGGTTTTCTGACAGGCAATAGACGGTATGTTAAGCCCTCCATCACAACATAATCTTCTAAATCCAAGGTAATCGTCGCCATGGATGTATTGTTGAAGTAGATCGGTCTTTCCCAATTATTGGTAGTGATCAGGTCGATCAACATCATGTTTCCTTTGGTGAGGTAATTTCCTTTGACACGTAGATTCATTTGATCTACCATCAAGTATTCCAACTCCTCTGGAATGATGCCACTATTGTAAACTTTTTCAATATCTACATCCAAAATCAGGTTACGAGAAGGAACCATGTTATAGGTCATACGCCCCCCTGTACCCAATTTCAATAGATCACTGTTGTTTTTGAGTAAGCGTAGATATTCTCTTGCTGAAATGGCATCTAAGCCTTCACGCTCATAGACGTACAAGACATCATTGGTGCCCTTCTTGTAATTATCGTAGGTTAATGAGAATGGCAATGGATCTGACTCGTTGACTTTTCGTGTCATTTGCTCCATGTACCAATCCGTATCAAAATAACTCAATACCACTACACGAACATCCGTACGGAAGCCTTCCACTTCCTGCACATACCAGAGAGGGAAAGTATCATTGTCTCCTCCAGTAAATAAGATCGCATTTGGTGCACAGGATGCAAGGAAATTACGCGCAGAATCCACGGATAGGTATCTTCCCTGTCTGTTGTGGTCATCCCAATTTTGTTGCGCCATCAGTACTGGTACAGGCAAGGTGATCGCAGTAGCAATGGCTGCTGAAGCAACCAAATTCTTGTTGAATCTACCTAAGAAATCTACGATGGCCAATACACTCAAGCCTATCCAAATGGCAAAGGCGTAGAAGGAACCCACATAAATATAATCCCGCTCACGTGGTTCCACAGGCGGTGAATTTAAGTATAATACCAGCACTACCCCCATCATCAAGAATAGCATGGCGTTTACATAGAAAGATTTTGGATCTTTCTTGGCATGGAAAAACAAGCCGATGATTCCTAGAATTAGAGGCAACATGAGGTAATTGTTGTGTGCCTTGTTTTCTTTGATGTAGGTAGGGAATTTGTTTGAGAAGAAATCGGTAATGCCAATCCAAGGAGCATCTGAGAAATCACTTTCTCTTCCTGAGAAGTTCCACATAAAGTAACGCCAATACATGTGACCCAACTGATGGGAAAACATGAAGTAGAGATTGTCACCAAAGCTTGGTTTCTCCCCTTCCCGCAATCCTAGTTTGGAACGGTAGATTTGCTTGTGCCGATCTTGGGTAGAATAGATTCTTGGAAGAATGGTAGTTCGCTCCGGATCGTATTTTTTGACATTGTTGTAATCTACAATCTCATAGCCGTTTGGTGTCTTTAAGTAGATAGGAGAGCCCTCTACTTGGTCTACCAATTCAGCATCGAAGTACTGTCCGTGCAACAAAGGTCTGTATCCGTATTGCTCACGTTTTAAATAAGAGATATAGCTGATGATATCTTTTGGAGCATTTTCATTGATAACTGGATTTTGATTGGCTCGAATGATAATCAAAGCATAGGAACCATAGCCAATCAAAATGAAGGTTAAGGACAGCAGGACAGTATTGAGGATTACTTTTTGCTTTTTAATGGAATACAAAATCCCGTATATCAAGCTTCCTATAAACAGGGCTGAAAACACTACAATTCCCGAACCGAATGGCAATCCAACGCTATTGACAAAGAAAATTTCTATAGATCCTGCGATGCTTGGCAAGCCAGGTATGATGATATTATTGATTGCGATCAAGGCAACTCCACCCAAGAAAAGAGAGATGATTGCACCTTTCAAGTTTGGATTAGGGTATTTTTTGAAATAGTAAATCAGAGCCAAAGCAGGTAATGTCACCAAGTTAAGCAAGTGAACACCTATGGAAAGGCCAACCAAATAAGCGATAAAGATGAGCCATTTGTTTTCCTCTTTCGGATCGGTCAAGGTGTCCCACTTCAAAAATGCCCAAATTACGATTGCCGTAAAGAAAGAGGACATGGCATAAACTTCTGCCTCTACCGCGGAAAACCAGAAGCTGTCCGAGAAAGTATAAGCAAGGGAACCTACGATGCCAGCACCCATCAAACTGAAAATTTGACCTTTGCTTTCCTCGCCTGCTTTTATTTGGAAGATTTTTCTACCAAATAGGGTGATGGACCAAAATAAGAATAAAATTGTCAGGCCTGAAAAGAGCGCTGAACCAATATTCATCCAATAAGCTACCGCCAATTCATTGCCCATGGCAAGGAAGGCAAACATCCGATACACTAATAAAAAGAAAGGTGCGCCTGGAGGGTGAGGTACTTGGAGTTTATAGGAAACTGCAATGAATTCTCCTGGATCCCAGAAGCTAGCAGTCTGTTCCACAGTAAGGATATACACCGTGGTGGCAATCAAAAATACCAACCAACCGGTCAGATTATTGACCTTTTTATATTCAAGCATGCGTATGGAAATAATTGTATCGGGCGAAAATAAGGAATTAATCTATAAATAAATGACTTTTAACAGCTTTTAAGGATTTGTGATAAACATTACTGTAAGGGCTACGGAAGTGGTTTTATCTTTGTTGTATCAAATTTAAAAATAAGACAACCATGAGCGCAAAACCAATGACATTCAACGAACTAATCAATTCCGATCAGCCGGTATTAGTAGACTTTTTCGCTACTTGGTGTGGTCCTTGTCAAATGATGCAACCGATCCTCCAAGATACTGCCCGTCAGCTAGGTGATAAAGTAAAAATCGTAAAAGTAGATGTGGACAAAAACCCCTATGCGGCTAGTAGCTTTCAAGTGAGAGGGGTACCTACCTTGATTCTTTTCCAAGCAGGCAAAGTATTATGGAGGCAATCTGGCGTAGTGCCTGCCCATCAACTAGTAAAAGTGATCGAAGATACAATTACCGTCAAAGCATAAGTTGGAATGTGATAAAAGTCATTTTTTGACAATATCATCTTTCCTAATTTTACATAATCAATAACCTGAAAATAAAAACTATAGCACTATGATTCTAGAACAAATTTACACTGGATGTTTAGCTCAAGGAGCTTATTATATCGAGTCAAATGGCGAAGCTGCCATCATTGATCCTTTAAGAGAAGTTCAACCATATTTGGACAAAGCCGAAGCAAACGGTGCAAAAATTAAATACGTTTTTGAAACACACTTTCATGCTGATTTCGTATCTGGGCACAAAGACTTAGCCGCCAAATCAGGAGCATCCATCGTATTTGGTCCTACGGGAATGCAGATGGGCTTTGATGCCATCATTGCAGAAGACAATCAAATTTTTGAATTGGGTGATATCAAAATTAAAGTACTCCATACTCCAGGACACACCATGGAGAGTTCTTGCTTCTTGCTGATCAATGAAGAAGGAAAAGAGGAAGCAATCTTCACGGGTGATACGTTATTTATCGGTGACGTAGGACGTCCAGATCTAGCCCAGAAAGTAATTGCTGATTTGACTCAGGATAAATTAGCCGCGCATTTATACGATTCTTTGCGAAATAAAATCATGCCTTTGGCAGATGACATTATTGTCTATCCAGCACACGGTGCAGGTTCTGCTTGTGGAAAGAAAATGAGCAAAGAGACTTCTGACACCTTGGGTAATCAGAAGAAGACCAACTACGCTTTGCAGGAAATGACTAAAGAAGAGTTTATCAAGGAAGTAATTACTGGCTTGACTCCTCCTCCAGCATATTTCCCTCAAAATGTGATGATGAATATCCAAGGATACGACTCCATTGACGAGGTATTGAACAGAGGGTTCAACCCTTTAAGTCCTGCTGCATTTGAAGCTGCTGCCAATGAAACAGGTGCAGTAGTATTGGATACCAGAGAAGCGCAAGTTTTCGCCAAAGGATTTGTTCCAAACTCTATTAATATCGGTATCGACGGAAGCTTTGCCGTGTGGGTAGGTACCTTGATTCCTGATGTCAAACAAGAAATCTTAGTGGTAGCGGACGAAGGAAGAGAAGAAGAAATCATCACTCGTTTGGCTCGAGTAGGATATGATTATTGCATTGGTTACTTGAAAGGTGGATTTGAGTCTTGGAAAGCAGATGGAAGAGAAGTGGATACCATCGTATCTGTTTCAGCTGAAGAGCTTTCAAACATCATTGATAAAGAAGGTGCAGTAAATATTCTGGATGTGAGAAAGGCTAGCGAGCATACTTCTGAGCATGTAATGGATGCAATCAACGCTCCCTTGGATTACATTAATGACAGCATGACCAAAGTTGATAAAAATAAAACTTACTATGTGCATTGTGCAGGGGGGTATCGTTCTATGGCATTCGTTTCCATTTTGAGAGCAAGAGGCTATGAAAACCTTATCGATGTGAAAGGTGGCTTTGATTCAATCAAAGATTCTGCCTTGTTCAATGTAAGTGACTACGTTTGTCCTTCTACCTTATTGTAAAATCAACTAAACTAAATAGAGAAGTAATTTCTCTAAGTGGGACTGTTCCTGACAAAGGACAGTCCCATTTTACTTTCAAAACCGATAAAGTGATAAATGTCACCTTTTTCGAAGGTGATAAACCTGAATTTTGAGTATGCTTAGAACTTTGCTTGTATTTGTGTTGCTGACGATAACTGCGACTGCTGACCTTTGGGCAGGAGAAGCGCAGGATACAGTACGTGTACGTGGCAAGTTGGGCGAAGACTTGAAAAAGGGAGAATTTGATTTCCATGCCAGGAGCTTTTTTATGAGCACCATCAATGCAGGAGATTTACTCAATTACGCTACGCTGGCAACAGGTGCTGGAGTCGGGTATACCAGTCCAGAGTGGAAGGGTTTTCAATTACGCTTCAATGGCTTCTTTACCTTTCAGGTATTTGAACAAAATGTGCGTATCCCTGACCCGATCACCGGTGGTGTCAACCGTTACGAACTCTTGTTGTATGACATGAACGACCTGACCAACACCAATAAGTTGGACCGATTGGAAGAGTTGTTTATTGCTTACCGAAGGAATCGCCTGAAATTTACCTTAGGAAGACAAAAGGTCTCCTCTCCGCTTCTTAATGAGCAGGATAACCGCATGAGACCAAATGTTTTCGGTGGACTCTCCATGGTTTATTCGGGTGTTAGTACCAAATGGACGGCTATGTGGATCAATTCCATGACGATCCGCGGAACTGTGGATTGGTACTCGGTGGAAAATTCTGTAGGGGTCTATCCTTTTGGAAGAAATCCTTTTGGTCAACCTTCCAATTATAAGGGAAAAATCAGTTCCAAAGGCATTGGCTTACTGGGAGTGCAACATTATAAGGATGGATTTACCGGTCAATTTTGGAACTACACAGCGGAAAACATGTTTAATATGAGCTTTGCTCAAGCGGATTATAATCTGAATGTAGGAAGAACCAGATTCTATGGGGGCTTACAAGGGTTTTACCAGTTCGCATTGAATGATGGTGGAAATCCAGATCCAGACTTCACCTATATGTTGCCAGATGAACGGGCCTTGGGTTTAGGCGGAAAACTTGGCTTCTTTTACGATACCCATAATATATCGCTCAATTACCTGTGGATATCGGACAAAGGGCGCTTTCTATTTCCACGTGAATGGGGGAGAGAAATCCTATATGCTAGTCTTCCTCGGGAGCGGTATGAAGGAGCTGGAGATTTGAATGCCCTGATTCTGAAATATGACTGGGTAACTCCCTTGCCGAATGTGTTCACTCAATTTGGTGCAGGCATGGTCAATCACTCCAAAATAGATAGCTATGCTACCAACAAGTATGGATTGCCTTCCTATTACCATTTCATTGGAGGGGTAGAGTACCGCTTTAAAGATTACCTGGAAGGTTTAAATCTCAATTTCTTGCTTGTCAACAAAACCGCCAAAGACCGCTCAGTGCTCACAGAAAATCAACGCATCAATCGCGTGGATATGTGGAATATTAATTTGGTGATGGATTATAGGTTTTGAATGAGAAGCGAGAGATGAGAAGCGAGATGCGAGAAGCGAGATGCGAGAAACGAGATGCGAGAGACGAGAAGCGAGAGTTTAGAGACAAGAAGCAAGAAGCAAGAATCCAGAAACAAAGATGTGGTGAACATTTTGAATCATATCTGAAATCTTAGATCTAAAATCTAAAAATGGCTGTGCGGGATTTGTAATCTCGGTCAGCAGATAAATGAGGATTTGCAATCCTCGAGGAGAATTGAATAAAAAACATTGAACTGAAATAAATCTAAAATCATAAATCCTAAATCTAAAATCTAAAATCAAAAATAAAAAATGGAACAATTTATTGCCTGGATTACACAACCGTGGCCTTGGTGGGTGGCGGGACCTTTGATCGGATTGACGGTGCCTACACTGTTGATCATCGGAAACAAATCCTTCGGGATTTCTTCTTCACTCAGACACGTATGTGCGATGTGCGTACCTGCGAATATTCCTTTCTTTCAATACAATTGGAAAAAAGAAATGTGGAATATCATGTTTGTAGTAGGGGTGTTGATTGGTGGTTTTATTGCCACAGCGTTCTTAGCTAACCCTGATACTATCGTGGTTGCAGAATCTACCCAGCAGGATTTGGCTGCTTTGGGTATCACAGATTATTCTAAATTATTGCCAGCAGAGATATTCAACTGGGAAAATCTATTCACAGCTAAAGGACTATTGTTCTTCGTGATTGGTGGATTTATGGTGGGCTTCGGAACTCGTTATGCCGGTGGATGTACTTCTGGTCATGCAATTATGGGAATTTCTTCCTTGCAGTGGCCATCAGTAGTCGCAACCATCTTCTTTATGGTGGGTGGTTTCTTGATGACGCACGTATTGTTGGGTCCATTGATGAAGTTAGTAGGATTTTAATCAGAGAAAAAAATGAACGCAGTAGATAAAAAAGTAGAAACGCCTAAGGATTGTGGTACTCCTAATTTTAAAGAGACCAATGAAAATGGCTTAGGTTTGGTAAAGTACTTGATCGTGGGGATGCTTTTTGGAATCATCTTCGTGAAAGGTGAAATCGTTTCTTGGTTTAGAATCCAAGAGATGTTCCGATTGCAGTCTTTTTATATGTATGGTGTGATTGGTTCTGCAATTGCCGTTGGTGTGATTTCCATTCAATTGATCAAAAAGTTCAATATCAAAACATTGAATGGAGAGAAAGTTGTCATCCCAACCAAAGAATTCAGAAAAGGACAAATCATTGGAGGATTCATCTTCGGTCTAGGCTGGGCGCTTACAGGCGCTTGCCCTGGACCATTATTTGCACAGATTGGTAGTGGATTTACAGTGATCTTAGTAACACTCGTGTCCGCTATTGCAGGTACCTGGGTCTACGGCCGATTTGCAGACAAGTTACCTAACTAATTAAACCATATAGATGCATAAGCAATAGATGGTTTCTATGTGTCCTTCCGGTTCTATTAAAATACCCTCTTGACGATTACTCTGATCATGAGTATGACGATGAGGATGACAGCACCAGCGATTATAAATTCCATAATTTTTGTGTTATGGGATTGAAACCGCTGGTGTTTTGTTTTGTTTATCAAACACAGTATTTCTTTATCAATTCTTCGTCAAGCCCTTTGGGCTCAGAGTTAAGTCTAGCTCTGTGATTTTTCCTCCTGTTTCTTCACTCATTTGGGTGAAAGTAACTGTATCTTTGTAGAGTGGATTGATAATTGTTCGTTTCATACGCTTCAAGTATAAAAAATAGAGAGCAATTAGTAAAGCCTTCGTTTAGTCCCTTATCAAACCTACCTATGAATATCCTACAAAAAAGGAGATTGGCTTTGGGGAGTTTATTCTTTCTTGCCGGTCTTTGTTTCGCATCATGGGCATCCCGGATTCCTGATATCCAATTAAAGTTTCAACTCTCGGAAGCGCAACTAGGAACCCTCTTGTTAGGGCTACCGATTGGGTCTTTGATTGCTTTGCCCGCAGCAGGCTTTTTGGTGCATCGTTATGGGAGTAGATTGGTGATTCTGATGAGTGGAGTTGGCTATTTGATTTTTTTACCCCTGATTGGATTTAGCCCAAGTATTTATGTTTTAGTACCAGTGGTGATGGTGTATGGAATGATAGGGAATATGATGAATATTTCCCTCAATACGCAGGCTTTGGGTTTGGAGGATGAGTATGGGAAAAGTATTTTGGCTTCTTTTCATGGTCTCTGGAGTTTGGCAGGTTTTACGGGTGCGGGAATTGGTGCTTTGATGATTTACTTAGATGTATTGCCAGGATTTCATTACCTCATTATTTCTGCTATCGTGATAGTCGTTTTGCTGTTGGCTCAGGGCTATATCCGCAGTGATTTGCAAAATGGAGGAGGGGGAGGTGGCTTGGTCCTTAAAAAACCAGATGGTTTATTATTGAGAGTGGGGGGTATTGCATTTTTAGGGATGATGGCTGAGGGCTGTATGTTTGATTGGTCAGGCGTATATTTCAAAAAAGTGGTAGCAATTGAAGAGGGCTTGGTGGCTTTGGGTTATGTGTCTTTTATGGGAGCCATGGCGTCCGGTCGTTTTATCACCGATCGTATCATCAATAAGATTGGGCGATTGCCGTT
This sequence comes from Mongoliitalea sp., assembly GCF_054166905.1. Taxonomy (NCBI): domain Bacteria; kingdom Pseudomonadati; phylum Bacteroidota; class Cytophagia; order Cytophagales; family Cyclobacteriaceae; genus Mongoliitalea; species Mongoliitalea sp. The sequence continues at coordinate 34,553 of NZ_JBSZCK010000020.1, forward strand.
GATCCGCATCAGTGGAGGCTTGATTTTTTCAGGTTTGATCGTTTCTGTTCTATTCCCTGTGCCAGTAGTAGCCACGATTGGTTTTTTGCTGGTAGGGTTTGGAGTGGCGGCGATTGTGCCGATTGCTTACAGTACGGCAGGAAGATCGAAGTTGTACAGTCCAGGTGTCGCTTTAGCTATGGTTTCAACGATCTCATTTTTTGGCTTTTTGATTGGTCCACCCTTGATCGGTTACATTGCGGAACTCTCGAGTTTAAAGACTTCTTTCACCTTGGTGGCTATGGCAGGATTAGGGATTATGGCGCTTTCTTCGGTGAGGGTAGGGGTGTTTGGTGAATAGTGAGTAGTTAGCAGTGAACAGTGGTGAATTTGGAATGAAGAATGAGAAATTAGGAATGAACAGTGTGGACTGGCAGTGAACAGTTAGCAGTGAGCAGTTGAAAGTGAACAGTGAATAGTGAGGAATTAGGAATGAGAAATTAGGAATGACAGTGCGGACTAACGGATAACTGTTAAGTTTAGAGGGGGAATTAGCAGTGAACAGTTGATCAATGAGGAATGATGAATTAGAAATTAAGAATGAAATATGCTTGGTCCCAAAGGCTCAGCACAAGTATGTGAAATAAATGAACCCCATCAATTGTCTCGGGTTTTAACCCACTAACATGACACAAGAAATTGAAAAGAAAAACAATGAAAAAGTTGTTAAGAAATTAGGAATGTGTGAATTAGGGATGAGCGTTTGGGAAGTAGCAGTGAGAAGTGATCAATGCAGTTAGAAATGATGTTGCTTCTCGAAATTTGCAATTTAGGGAAATAGATAATTGGAGATTTGCAATCTTCTGCTGCCAATCCCTAGTATAACAAAATTGTAGGTATCAAAAGCTTGACTATTCGGTGGGATAGAGAATTAAATAATTCTCCTTTGCTGGGTTTGATCCTGAGGCATAGGGGGAAATCTCGAAAAGTATGCAAAGCTGACCCTGCAATTTCCCGATTTCTGGGATTATGAATTATATTCGCCCATTCTAAAATTAATCAAATCAATTTATATGAATCTGAGACATGTCTTCAAAGCTTTCCATGAATTGAGTTTAGAGGAGTTGTATGAGCTGTTACGCTTGAGGAGTGAGGTGTTTGTGGTGGAGCAAAACTGCGTTTTCTTGGATTTGGATAATAAGGATCAGCAATGCCATCATTTGCTTTTATACCAAGAAAATGAATTGGTTGCTTATACTAGGATTGTACCTGCAAGTGTGTCCTATGAAGAAGTTTCGATTGGAAGGGTGGTTTCTTCACCTGCTTATCGAGGGAAGGGATTGGGAAGAAGAGTGATGGAACTATCAATAGACTGCTGCTATCAGCTTTTTGGCCCTTGCCATATTCGCATTGGGGCGCAAACCTACGCCTTAGCTTTTTATGAATCGCTTGGTTTTCAATCTGATGGTGACACTTACGATGAAGATGGGATTGAACATATTGAAATGGTTCGTCTAAAAAAGGATGTTTGTTGATACTGGATCCGCCAAGGGCGACAAGTAATTTTTGGATATTGTTATGATATCATGACTTAATTCTACAGAGGAGCGTTTACAAAATTTTATCGTCTAATTTTATTATCTCAACTTTGTGCCTTCGCGCCTTAGTGGCATTTTAAAACTTTTAGCCACAAAGACACTAAGGCACAAAGAGCTTCTTACATGGTTTGAATAAATTCCATAAACACCTCCTTGTGTCGCTCCAAATCAATATGATGAGACACTGAAGCTCTGATGATGTAATCCTTGTCTCCTTCCTTGGTGGTTCCTTGCGTGGAGGTGGCGGGAATGGTCCAGTAGCAGCCTTTCAATTGCCCATAGCTCACACAGAACTTACTTTCATCGGGAATTTTAGTAATCATCCAATCGATCAACTGGAGGTTCAACTGCCGTTTGTACGCCTCTTTTTCCTCTGGCGTATTTCCTTTGGTAGGAAGGTCTAGTGAAAACACCGAAGGGGTAAAGCCTCTTGCCGCCAGTTCTTCGGAGACAAAGTTGATCTTAGCATGAGGCAAATGCTCCTGAATAAAATTGACAAAATCTCTCGTGTTCACATAAGCCTCTTGAATCCGCTGATTCATGGAAGGTAGCTGCCAATTTAATATTTCATATTGCTGTCCCGTAGCCTCGTTGTCACAAAGGGCTAGATGAAGGCCGATTTTATCCATCATTTCTGCTGCCTTTTGATTGGCTACGCAATAGCCAGCAGTGCATTCTCCCCCACTTGGAAACTTAGATCCACTGGCATAAGCGATGGCAGGAATCGTGGAAAGTGTATCTCCCTCTCCCAAAAAGTGCACATTGGGACAGAAGGTTTGATCCAAAATAAACACGGGTTCAATGGCTGTCTCCCCATCCTTGGTTTGACGCGTTTGGCTCAAGACCTCTTTTAGGCGCTCCAGATCGGGAACTTCCACCCGTGGATTGGTTGGAATTTCGGCGATGATAAAAGGTATTGCATCTTCTTCCGCAAGTTTACTCAAAATCCTTTCAAGACTTTGATTCATGTCATTGCCAGCATCAACTGGTAAGTCTACAATCTCGACATGTGGCAACACTGCCGCCACTCTTCTCGCTTGGTCATTGGTGCCCCCATAGCAGTTGGGTGGAACGATAAATTTGATCGCTTTTCCTGAGTGCTTTTCCATGGCATCATGGATCAAACCCATCATGATGGCATACTGAATGGATAAGCCACTGGAGCCAACCAAGGGTTTGACATCCGTAGCGGTGATGTTGGCAATGGTGTCTAATACCTGCTCTCTTTGACGAGGATTCCGGTCGTCTTGCAGGAGTTGGATGGATTTGCCTGCTAACATCTCCAAAGCCGTCAAGCAATTGGCTGGAGTCATGGCAATCGTTTCCCTTCTTCTTACATGCTGTATTTCTGCAATGTATTCCGTGTGCTCTTTTTTGGTGACATAAATAATACTGCCCAGCGATCCATGGGTGCAAATCACAAAATCACTGTCAAAATCATTTGGCATTTCTCCGATAGCGCTGGATTGTGATATCAACACCCTGCTTCCCTCAAAATTGGCAATGTTCTCTCCCGCACTGACCTGCTTCATTTCAAAGGAATATCCATAGATTTCCCGAACCAATGCTGCTCCGAAGAAATGGGAAATATCTTCTGTGTAGAGCAGCTGTGTTTTTCTACCTAGAAATAAGTTTTTTCGAAGCACAGCCAAGATAGGGGCTGTCTTAGAGGAAAAGCTGATGACATGCTCAGCTGGCAATTGATTCAATGCCCCAATGGCCCATTCCAACACACTGGACAAGGGATGCCCCAAGCGGATGTAATCATAGGCTGTAGGCAGTTGATTGAGTTGCTCAGCATCAAGCGTTCCTGTCTTCAATAGCCTTTCAAAATGCTCTAAAAATTGGGTTTTGGCCAGTCGTTCTTCATAGATATCCAGTCGGTGGGTGGTCAGTTTGAGCCAATCCGCAGGCATATTGGACAAAACCGTTTGAAGGTGCTGTTGTATTTGGGTTTGATTCATGGGGTGTTATTCCTAGCTTAATTCGGTGTTTCTTGATTTTTATCGTTCTTGATCATGGAGTACAGACTACTGCCAAAGGCCGCGATAAAAAGTAGCTGAATGATCAGATAGATGATTTTATTGGTTTGAAAGCCCAAGAAATTGTAGACATCTACCGAGTTCCAATTACTGATAATGGAAACGATATTGCTGATAATCAAAATGGTAAATACAAAATAGAGGATCTTCTTCAGTGATTTCATGGCGGCAAGTTACTAAAAATCGTGCAGCTGTGGTATCGGGTGGGGGATGGGAGAAAAAAATTGGATAGAGGGTGTCACTAATTTCTTAAAAACATTTATGAATCATAAAGAGTTAGTTAAGGCTTATTAATCAAGCTTTCAAAATGAAAACATTCAACCTAGTTTAAGCAGTACACCAAGGACAAACTTTTGTATATTTGAAAAAGGTTTGAAATGACAACAAAAGAAAACATATTATCCACGCTAAAATCTAATAAGCTAGCGCTTTCGAAATTCGGTGTTCAGAACGTTGGTTTGTTTGGATCCTATATTCGCAATGAGCAATCTAGCGAAAGTGATATTGATTTATTGATTGATTTCGAACCAGAAAAAGAAAACTTTGACAACTTTATGGCTGTTTGTGATTATTTTGAAAAGATCTTCAAAAACGAAAAAATCGAAGTTGTCACAAAGAATGGTTTGAGTCCATATATTGGGCCGAAAATCTTAAAAGAAGTTCAATATGTCTAAAGATCCAAAAGAATTTTTAAGACATATCCACGACGAATGTTTATATATTATTTCTGTTAGCGAAAACTTATTGTTTGAAGATTTCATTGAAGATGAAACGTTGAAAAGAGCCGTTGTAAGAAGTTTGGGAATTATTGGAGAAGCTACCAAGAAAATCCCTACGGACTTCAAAGAAAAATGGAATACGATTCAATGGAAAAATATGGCTGGGATGCGGGATCGATTAATTCATGATTATATTGGAGTTAATTATGCGATCGTTTGGGACGTTATGAAAAATAAAATTCCAGATATGAATAAGCAAATTTCAGGATTACTAAACGGAGAATAAAAACTTGGAAGAATGTGTATGGATAAAACCTAAATGGAGGGCTCCGGTATTGCGATTTGGTTCGACAAGCTCACCAACCAGGCTCAGTGACCTAATTGATCAAGGAAGGTATTGGGATTATGCGGATTGTTTAGGAAATATAGCTATGGGGATAAAGAGTTTAGGGTGAGTCCTATTGGTGAAAAAATCTGGTTGATTATGAATGATTTTGATAGCGGTATTAGACCGCTATCTTTTTTTTGGAGTTTTTTGCTTCGGTATTCTGTATTTTTTGCGTGTTGGCCTGTTTTTGAGCAATGGGTTTCCTTATGCTCGGATGAGCTGTTTGAATGGTTTTGCCTTTGGGTTGAGTTTGTTGATTAGACGCATCTAATCTTATGTCTAGCTTCTTGTGTCTTTTTTCTTAAAATAGGTCACTTGAAATTGGTCTATTCCTTGGATAGGATTCATAGAAATAAGTTGGAGTTCTTACAACTGAATTTCACTAAAATTATTAATTTTAGATGAGAACAAGAACCGGAGAACTGAGGAAGGTGGGAGACTTTTTTCATAGCTTGCCCCGCATGGCAGGGGCCTGCCGTTGGGCGGCATCAAAACAGGAATTCCAACATTGTTATGAAATTTGGAAAAATGATATAACTATTTTTGATTGATGGAGACACAAATGGGTGACTGACTTATGAATTATCAAATTGGATTGGTAATTCAATACAAGATTTTGAAACAGGAGAAAATAATTTACGACAGCCCATAACATATAAAGTCTAAACCAAAGTGAAGTTGGACTTCGACAGACTTTTTGACCAAATTTTGGAATTAGGCCTATTTGCTGTTCTTGCAGAATTAATTTGGGAATCTTTCTTAATTCTAAGTTTCTAATGCATACCATCTAAGAATAAAGATGATAAGCAAATCCAAGCATGGATTTCTGACGATGGATGCAGCATGCTTACATTCTGAAAAAATAGTTGAAACCTAAATTGATACTGCCGAAATTAAACCGAAAATTAGAGTTATTACTGATATTTGAGTTCCAGTTTGATTCATATGATACTTCTCCGATCCTTGCATCAAATGCCCATTTCTTGGTTGGCATGAAAGTAAAGATAGGACTTAAAGAAAAGCGAAAGCGGGTTTTATTTTCGTTATCATTCAATATGGCTGGTTCTCTGTTTATTGAGCCAATTAATCCTTTTCCTTCAAGACTGAAAAAGAAATTTTCTGAAATGGAAAAGAATTTTCGGGCAAATAAACCTCCCGCATAACCTGTTATTCTCCTGTCTTCGAATAGATTGGTTACGGGATTTAATGATGGGTTATTACTTGTTGAAAAGTTTACTGCAGGACCGATAGCCCAAGAATCATTTAGAAAAAAGCCAAGTTGGCTACTGATTGAAAATAAGTTGTTTCTACTAGAAATATCATCAGCGAAGTCAATTTTACTTGAATTTAATAAAATGTCTCCTCCCAGATATTTAGTGCCTTTTGCGAACTGACCGAATGAAATCAATGGTAAAAAGAAGATAATAACAAGTAGTTTTTTCAAAATATAGATGGTTTTAGTTAAAATGAACAAAGAAAATTCATGCTTTCAAATGATAACATCCGGTTTAGTGTACGGAACTACTACAATTTTCGCACATACAAAAAAGATAAAAAAAAATCAAAATACAAATAAAGTTAATCCTTTATTTTCTAACTCGGCATAGCCCTTTCATGTCTGCTGCGGTAATCTTAATTTTTTAAAGTTGTAAATTGAATTGCAAGAGGGATAATCCAATTCCCTCCATCATGTTTTGCAAAATTTGTAATAGAAATTCATCCTTTTTATTAGACGATTTTGTAGTTCCAATATGCAGATGTGTTAAAAAAACAGTAGATTGAGCCATTACTGACAAGAGAAATGGCAAGTAAAATTATCAAGTCACATTTTAGACATAACACAAGGTCAGCCTGCTAAAGGTGTAAAAATTAGTCTATCGAAACAAGACAACTCAGGAAAGTGGGAATCTCTCGATGAAAAACAAACGGATAAAAATGGAAGAATAACTGATTTTCTAAAGGTAGAACAAGGAGTCAATCATCAAGGAATCTATAAGCTAACGTATTACACTGCACCGTATTTTAAGTCGTTAGGTCAAGAAAGTTTTTATCCATTTATAGAAGTAGTTTTCGAATTGAAAGATAATAATCATTATCATGTTCCAATTACACTTTCTGAATTTGGACATTCAACTTATAGAGGAAATTAAAGTTAAGGAAATAAAAACAGCTTACATTCGAGGTATTTCTAATTTGAATTGCATGTAATTTTTTAAGCTTTTTAGTAGATTATCGATATTGAAAAAATGGCTTCGGGCGATTCTTTTGCACGGAAGTTCATTTACAGTAGGACTGGATTTATTCAGTCCTACTTTTTTGATGGCTTCTTGGGATCCAAGCGAAAAGGAGGACTTTCACGTATCATTATTGGAATATTCTTGAACTAAGAAAGGGGAGAGACTTTTTTCATAGTTTATCTCGTATCGATGGGGTATTCTGTATTTAAGTTGCGGGTAATGAAAAAATATTAATGATAATCAATATTTTAAATACAAAGTAGAGATTCTTTTTCAGTGATTTCATTGGGGAAAATTTTGCGCGAGTTATTAAAAATCGTGCAGCTGTGGCATCGAGTGGGGGATGGGAAATTAAATTTTGATAGGGGATGTCACTAATTCCTTAAAAACAGTTATAAATCATAAAGAGTTAGTTAAGACTTCTTAATCAAGCTTTCAACTTACTTGAGTTGGAGGCAGCATGGAAAACTAAAAACCCGAACATCACTCATGCCTTTGGTATTTCAGCCTATGGTGCAGATTTTATTTTCCCATGGTATGTGAATGCGACATATAAAATACGGTTTCAAACTGGCAAGAGGTAACTTTGACAGGTGAATACTAATAGCAAATACTAATTTTAGATAACAGCAAGAACCGTTGAACTAAGTAAGAGGAGAGGCTTTTTTCACAGCTTGCCCTTAATGAAGGGGGCCGACGTGTGCGTATGTGCCAAAATGGTTCCTATTCAAAAGGCATTTGCCTTGTCTCTATTAAGAAAATTCAGTAAATTTGAAATAATGGAAAAGCAAATCATAGAGCCAGATATTATTGGCGGTCAAGGTCAATTAACCAAGGAAGAGGAAAGTGCTATTTCAAAATACCTTGCAGCTCAAAAGTCAAAAGGGAAGAGAAAAGTAATTTTGAACCCAAAAACAAAAAAGAGAGAAAAGGTAATTTAAGATGGTACGTTCGCTAGCTTTTAAAGGTAAAATCCAAACGAAGGGAAGCGGTACTTCGATATAGTTTGATAATATAACTAATTGGGCTAAGTTATCAAATTTCAGAATTATCCCCAACTTCGCTTGGTTCCCCGAGCTCAGTGACCTAGTTGATTCCCGGTTTAGCAATTATTTTAGATTTTAGAAGGAGGATTTTAGATTTAATGTATATGTGATTGGTTGATTAGTGGGTTTTTCCTTAAACAATAGCAGTCACTAATTTTTCAAGCTAGTGTTTATTTTGCAGATTTACAGCAAAGAAAAGTTTCAACAATAGGACATTCTGATTGGAGGAACTTTGCAAATACAATACATAAGGCCATCAAATCTTGCTAAAACTCAGGAGAGAAAGAGTCTGACCATTTTGTTGGTATCAACAAAATGATAGAGATTGGCAAAGGTGGGCAAAGAGAAGTTCAAGATATTGCACTCATAAGATATGCATGCTATCTCGTTGCTCAAAATGAGGATCTTGGGAATCATATGCAGATAGCTTCAAGGAGAATTGGCTTGGATCCTAGGTGATTTTATTTTAGCCAATCCAACCTTAGTCTTTTTGGATGGCTTGGCAGATGCACAGGATATTTATGCATGGGTCGATCGCTTGACTTCGAGGATTGTAATGAAGTTTAATGAACAGGAGGAGAGTTTGGGGGATTTTGTGTGGGATTATTTGGAGAATGGGTGAATTCTATTTTTTCATTGATAAGTTTGATTTGAATCACTTAATTAAAGTAGATCTACGGGATTACTTAATAATAAATAAACAACCATAAAAAATCGGAATGAAACACCTGGGAGACTATATCTTCATCAAAGAGGACCGTAGAAAATATCCAAAAAACCCTATTTCCTAAAACAATAAACTAATCCAATAATGTGAATTTGAAGTTTTGGTTTAGAATTTTAAAATCTGATAATCATATCTCTTTTATTCCAATTATTTTAAAGTACTGATATGTAGATTCGTAATTGTCTTTATTTCTTGTATGGTCTATTAAAGAACCTTCAGGAATAAAAATAATTAGACCTTCTCTCGCGCGAGTTAATAAAACTCGATACTTATTTTTGATAAATTGCTTTCTGTCGTCTTTTCTTTCCAACTGCCATTTGGTTCCCTTGAAAGCGTGAAAAGACCAACCTTTTTCCTCTTTTCGAAAGTCATCTCCCCAACAAAGTCCAGCCCAATCTAATTCAAGACCTTGAACTGCAAACTCAGTAGCAGGTAATTCTAGAAAACATGATGATCGAACATCCTCCTTTGGATTTAAAAACCAATTTGCAACATCAATTTTAGTTGTTACATCAAGTCCAAGTGGTCTTAATCGTCTAGCACCAGAGCTTGCGATTAATCCAGACCTTCTGCTTCCTCTATTTTTATTTCTTAGAAATTTTTTTGCAGTGTTTAAATTACGAGTCAGAAAAATGGGATAGTTTTTAAGATGATTTTGTAAAATTTCTTTAGCTTTTAATGGGTTGTCTTCTAAAAGAGCGACAACCCATTCCGATAATTTTTCTGCTTTGTAGGATCGAATGGATACTTTTAAATGTAGTTCAGTTAATTCAGTTATTGAAAGGTGATTAGGTGCAGTTTCAAAGAGTTTATAATTAGCTATATTCGATTTACCCTCTTTTAATTCTGGTGAAATGAAAATTTTCCAATTAGGAAAGTTTTGACTTATGGTTTTACCCCATTCAGCTAGTCCCGCTTCACCAGTGTTTATTTCTTGACCACTTCCAATTAATGCTACGATTACAGCCCAACCTTTATTTCTATTCATTATTTCAAATAGCATTTGAGCTTCAGAAAAATCTCTATCAAACTTTCGTTTTGAGTGTTCTGCATTCCAAGCTCTTTGTGCTTCGTCAAATAAGATAATTTTGTCTTGTGGGATTTGCTTGTTGTCATGGTAAAAATCTAGAAACTGGTGTACATTTTGGACAAAGGCAATCTCTCTTCTTGATTTTGAAATTGGAATTTTATTTCTCTTAGAATTATCTCTAGCTAAAGCTTCTGTTAATACTTTTACCAATGGGCCATTTCCTGAAAGAAACACACCTTTTCCTGAGTTATTTTCAACATTATGAACAATTTTTAAGCCTGCTAAAGTTTTTCCAGCTCCAGGAACACCCGTTATAAAGCAGATTATTTTTTCATTGCTGTTTTGAGCCTGCTTAATAGCATTTAAAATAGCTTCAGTTGTGGAAGTCAAATTCTCTGAACCAGCATGTGATCTAGAGATTTCTTTTACATTTTGTCCTGAAAATAAATGCTGAGCAGCCTCTATGATAGTTGGGGTTGGTAAATATTCACTTGAATTCCATACATCAGGAGTTAATTTTGAATTTGAAGAATTCGTAAAGAATTCATAAGCAGACCAAACCACTGAATGTAAATTAGCATTATTTGCAAATAGTGTTGGTTTTACAAAGTCATCAATATCATCAAATGAGTTTTGTGTTCCTTTGGCTTCCGACGCCCAAACAATTGGAATAATTGACCTTCCAAAAGATTCTTTATGGAAATCACGAAGGTCTAAAGAATAATCTTCGACTTGATTTATAGCGTCTGATGTGAATTTTTTTTCTTTATCCTTAAATTCAATTACGTAAATTAAGTCATGCGCTAATATTATTAAGTCTATTCGTTTTGCCCGTCTGGGAATTGGATATTCAAAAATTACAGTCCATTCTTGAGGTAATTTTTTTAACGAATCTTTTAAAAAATTTATCTGATGGTCCCACGATGTCCTTTGCTGCATCAATAATTGGTGATTAGTCACACCAATTGCTAAATGGCCTAAAACGGTCTCGTTTTCTGAATTTAAAAAACCATGTATACTATTTATATATTTTCCGGGCACATTAAGACTTTTTAAAACTCAAAAAAACTAACCATTGGTTTATCAAGTGCCTTGGCAATCTTGAAGACTGTTTCGATAGAAACATTCCTTTTACCATTTTCTATATCAGAAATATATGTCCGATCCAACTCAGCTAATTCTGCTAGCTTTTCTTGAGAAACATTTTGACTTTTTCTAATGGTCCTTACTTTTTCACCGTAAGCTACTTTGATATCCATATTGCAAGCTGAAAAAATGTAGTCTATTGTACCACGGACTATAGTCTACAAAATGAAGTATTTTGCTATATTTACTATTCCAATTTTATCGAGCATGAACAAAATCATTCCCATCACCACCGAATATATAACCCCATCAAGAACGATTGAAATCTTTTATTTAAAAAGGTTTGAAGAAAACAGACAAGTTTATGTCTACAATTATGAAGGAAAGCATTTTAGAGTTTTTGTTAGCGTAGTTGATTTAATCCAGTTTTTTGCAAATGGGAAAGAGGCTCTTCCATTGTTTGATTCCGAATTTGACTTGGATGAATATTTGGATCGGATGCCGATTGGGGATGGAAAGAAACCTTTAAATCTAAAGTTAAACTACCTGTATAGAGATGGGGCTAATTTCAAACAGTTTGGTTCGGTGGTTTTTGCCAATCCCAATTTCATAACACCTAGGGAAGCGAGTGATAAACTTAAGCTTAAATTGATTTCCAATGAGTTTTTTGTTCCGCAAGATTGGGAATTGCCAAGGTTACATTACCATCCTTATGATTCAGAAATTGATCATGATTATCATGAATTTGTGAATTTTGAATGGACCGAGGATGACGTCACTGACAGTCGAAAAGTAGATGAATTTTTAGAAAGCCTTGTTCAATGTAGGTAACTTCGAGTTCGATTCTTTATTAAATTAGCATATGACAATTATTTTCTCTTACATAGGCACTCACCTCGGCACAAGGTTTCTTTGAGAAACTATGAGGAAGGATATTTAGCAAGCCTTGGCTTTTGAGGGTTTTGTCGCCTTTGATTTTAAAGGGGTTGAATTTATCTCCCATAGTTTTGCCGACGAGTGTTTTGGGAAACTTCTCCTGTCAATGAAAATTGAAGAGTTGAAAAGTAAGACTACGTTTAAGGATGCTAATACCTTGGTAAAGAGAACAATTGCTTTTGCATTTAAGGAACGATTATTACAAGTAGAAACAGCCTAAAACTCCACCAACTCCATCATCCGCACCCCCAGCGCCTCCGCCAACTTCTCCATCACTTCCAAAGAAACATTCCTCTTCCCCTGTTCTATTCCTGAGATATAGGGTCTGTTAAGACCTGATCGTTCGGCCAATTCCTCTTGGGATAGGCCTTTTTCTTTTCTGAGGGTTTTGAGTCTGATGCCAAATTTTTCTTTGATGTCCATAAAATATTTTTGTTTACTATTGTAAACAATTTGATTTTTTTGCTTATCTTAAAATAGTTCCTTTTGTCAACCAAATTAACAAATTGACTATGTATACCACTCATTTCCAAGGTCCGATCAACCCTCATTGGGTGATTGCAGACGATGATCCAGCTAACAAGTATATCGAACTTTTAGGATATAAGGGAGAGTATTTGATTTCCATTAGCTACGAACCAGATGAAAATCCTCAAAATCCCCATTTCCTTAATTTCCAGCAAATGAAAGGGGCTTTCCAAAGGTACGATTATACTGCTTTTGGAGTGGAGTGTTGGTATGCCTCTCCCAGATCGGCTGTCCTTGCTGCCATGGAATTAATGGAACTGGTAGCGCAAAGTTATCCTAAGTTTTCACCGATTTCCCATGAGCTATATGTGGCTCTTGGACCAGTAGCGGATTTTGAGCGAATCCAACGGGAGTTAGGAGGAGTTTTACTGATTTCTTCCGTATCAGGACAGGAATTGGTTTGTAAGCAAGTTCAATTTATGCCTCAGGATACTGATTTAATGGTCACTGCAAAAAAGATCATTCAATCGTATACCTCCTTGTTTCAGTTGGTAGAAACTGATTTTATTGGAGGCCTTTTATGCAATGAAAACGGGCAGTATTTAGGAAGATTGGATTACAACGGACAGGTCATTAGTGAAGAGATTCATACTAACATATAAAAGCGGGGGCAACGCTCTAAATACTGCAAAGATAAAATGAGACCGACTAAAATTGTACAGGTTGTAAGGTTTCATACACCTTATCCTGATGAGGACGCAGATATGATTTATCACTTATTGGATTTTGATGATAGTGGGCGTTTCCCCATTCCTCCAGCAGATATACAGCCAATTTTCTCAAACTTAACTTTTGTCCCCATCAATCGGGTGAAACTTGAGGATTTGGAAGTAGTGGAGTTTGATCTCAAAGATCTCTTGGGCTATCCAGTTGTGATTCTTAAGGAAGACAATTCCAAAGTTTCAGGCATAGTAGAAAGGCTCTACCAAGATAAAATTGTCCCTGAATTGCAGGTGAAAATAGGTTTAGGAGTTGAAACGAATGTGAAGGTGACAATAAAAGACACCTTAGGATCCATGCATACAGGGATGCTTTTCGTTACTCCTGATTTAAAGTTCTTAAAGAGAACATCATACTAATAATCTAGAATCAACTCAATACTTCAATCATTTAAACTTCCAAAAACCATGAAAAAAGTTAAAATAAAAACCCTCATTAAAGGATTAAAAGATGTCCAAAAAAGAGGAGGGCAATTTGTCCACTACGAAGGGACTTTGATTGTCTTAGAGACAGGTAATGAGATCATCCTTACTACGGAACCACAAATCTAAATTGTCTAGGGGGTATTGGATAGTATCTCCAATACCCTCTTCACACACAGCCCCAATTCCTTCTTTACCTCAAAATCCCAAAAACGCAATACCGTCCATCCTTTAGAGCGATAGTAGGCATTGATTGCTGTGTCCCGCTGCATATTGCGCTCTATTTTAGGAATCCAAAAATCCTGATTAGTGATGGCTTTCTTTCAACACTCCTTACTTTCAAAAACCAAGTTTCCTTGATGGTACAATTGCTTGACGGGAGAGAGTCGGGCCACTGCTTCGGCGGAGCAGGAGGCTGCTATTAAATTGAAGCTGGCTTCGTCTCCTACTTTAGGCCATACCTGATTTCCGTCCTTATCCAAGGGAGTAATTCCTTTAGTACCTATTCCATAACATCGGGAAAGTCCAAATTCATGATTGTATCGGTATAATTCGGCCATGGTCTTAGCCTTATCCAGCATACTACCAGTGCCAAATGGCTGCCAGTGGTCAGTGACACAATCTGTACCTGCCATTACAGGAATGCCGTGTTCCAAAAGCTTGGGTATGGGCATTACATTGTACCCAATCGGTACCGTTGTAGTGATGCCAATCTGAGCCTCTGCCAAGGACTCGCAAGTAGCTTCCAAGGTTTTGGGATCCAAAGCTCCCAATACAAAACAGTGGCTAAGATATGTTTTTCCCTTCAGTACAGGGTTTTCATTGACTTTGGAAATAAGGTACTGAACGGTCTTCAGACCAGATTCTCCCGTTTCATGAAGGTGTATGTCTAGGCCTTTATTCTGGTCTAATGCTAGTTGTACGGTAAAGTCCATGGTCTTTTCAATATGGCCATCGATGGAATAAGGATCTACTCCCCCGATAAAATCTATACCCATGGTAGCTGCTTCCCGCATCAAGTCCTGAGAATCAGAATAATAGACGCCGTGCTGTGGGAATGCAACCAATTCTGCTCCAAATCCCGCTTCTTTGGCATCTAGTGCCTTTTGGAGGTTTTTTAATGAGTCAAGTCGGGAAGTTGGTTCTATGTTTACATGGCTTCTCGCAAAATCAGTTCCTTTGGATTGCAGAAGCTCAATCAATTTCTTGGCCCGCTCCGTGGAATGAGGTAAAAGCGTAGGGATGACCTCCTTTTCATGTTCGATAAGTTCTTTTACAGTGCGGAACTTACTTTCCCTTGCCTTCCAAGGACCGCTGTAATAGGTTTTGTCCAAGTGGATATGCATATCTTTCATAGCTGGCAACATCAGGTAACCTCGGGCATCGATGGCATCAGCAGCAGGGCTGTTAGGAAGAATTTCAGTGATTTTTCCATTTTCAACCACCAGAGAAAAAAGCTTGGTTTCTGTGGCAATTACCTCTAGTTCATCCCTTATAAACCCTGTCTCCATTCTGACATTTTTAAATCTTTGGCTAGTAAGGGATGAATGTTGGGTTCTGGGGCTGTCGTTGGTTCCGAAGCTCATTGCTGGATTCAAGATTCCCGCTCCAGTGAGGGCAAGTGTCTGCGTGAGGAAATTCCTTCTATTAAGATGCTTTTCTGACATGATGCTGTGTTAATGATTTAACATTTAAATTGTAAATGCCGTTTAAACACAGTCAATTTTATGTTTTTTTTGAAATTTGACAAACGAAATCCTATTATTTTGCAGAAGCTGTGAATCTGTGCTGTTAATTTTACTGCAAATTGTTCAAATTAATTTTTTTGAGCACTCTCAGGACATCCTGCCTTTGAATCCCGTTTATAATTGGTAACTTGGAAAGAAATGAACCGATTATTCACTTGGCTGATGCTGGGTCTCTTGATGGGCCTGGCAGCCTGTAACGAAAAACAAGACGTGGATCCAGCATTGCTGCAAGGACAATTTACCGGAACTTTTGAGCGCATCGTCGATGGGCAATCATTGGGGGTGGCAAGTATAGGCTTGCTATTGGAAGGAAATAGCTTTTCCGGTAGCGGCGGACCCAATCGCTACCCTGTGATTTGCAATGGAACATTTAGCGTTTCCGAAAACCGCATTACCTTCGAGAATGCTTGCTTTTTTACCGCGGATTTTGATTGGAGTTTGATACTTTCTGGCACTTTCCGTTTGAGCAGGGTAGGAGGTGAGTACATACTCCAACGATCCAACGATAATCTCGTGGATACCTATCGCCTGAGAAGGGTGGAAACTGATCTTTAGCTTTTAGAGCCCCATACGCTCCAAGGAAATACGGACTAATTTTCCTCGTACATTTTCTGTTCCTGGAATCTGCTCATAATCATTGGCTTCAAAACTGATAGATTTTCCATCCAAACTGTGGTAAAGTCGATTCCAAGCAGCTGGGCCTGTTGGGAATCTTTTTTGGACTTGTTTCTGCCCATAATCATAAAAATCTAAGAGATGATTCCCCGTACCATGAATTAACAGGACTTGATTGCTGCTACAGCTTCTGCAAAA
This sequence comes from Mongoliitalea sp., assembly GCF_054166905.1. Taxonomy (NCBI): domain Bacteria; kingdom Pseudomonadati; phylum Bacteroidota; class Cytophagia; order Cytophagales; family Cyclobacteriaceae; genus Mongoliitalea; species Mongoliitalea sp. Next base: position 50,572 of record NZ_JBSZCK010000020.1, read on the forward strand.
TTCAACTCGGATAAAGGAGTAACCTAAAAACCCTAAATCAATCCGATTGCCTTTATCCACTACATAGGTATCTCCATCAAACAAGACAAAGCGTTCGGACATGCGGTCCATAAACATGTTACGTGCCGTTGGGTCATTTACACCGCTGGCAATGGTGGTTAATTGATTCAATTGTTCGTCTAACTTCATCAGTCCTCTCATATCTCCTCCAATTCCGTAGAAGTATACATTTTTATCCACTCCATTACTGCGAGGGAAGTTGGTTTCATAAATTTGATGATTTTCCCAACCTTTCCTTGGATGGTCTGAAATCACATTCCCCTGCTGACTATCTAGGGTAAGCCAAGTAATCCCACTACTACCTACCTGATAGAGCTCCATGACTGCTTTCCCTGCCGTGGTGAAGGCCATTTCATGGACATAGTAATTGAAATCCGGTTGAAAAGGAACAGGTGGTAGTGTGATGGTACTGCTGAGGTTGCCCGTAGTACTGTTGAAGACCTGAATGCGTCCATCCATCAAGCCTACATAGACCTGTTGATTGAATGGGTTGTAACTGACGTGACTGGGTTGTTCTGAGGGGATGGGGATGGTTCTGAGGAGTTTAAAATCTGCAAGATCGATGAAATGGAGTCGGGAGGGCCTCTCCGTAAGCATCCAGACCTGATCTTTTCCCGGAACCATTGCCGTGGAAATGACTAATCCTTCAAAAGGGAGAGATTCATCAAAATAGTTGATGTGAATGTTTTTGTTGTATCCATTGTCTCTGTCATCTTTGTATTCAATGATAAATGGATAACTACCTCCAGCCCTGCCACAGCTGTAGGAATAAGTAATTTTTGTTCGGGCTGCATTGATCGTGACGGGTGAATAATTATGCTGACACCAACTGATGATGGGGCGTAACTCCAAGTCTTTGATCGGTCCGGTAAATTCAATTTCGAAGGCAGCTACCCGTTGACTCGTTTCTTCCCCAAAAATCGGAGTGATTTTTTTGATGTTTATTGGGGCCGCTTGCTTGATAGTGACTTTTCGGATTTCTGTTCCGGCTTTGATTTCAATAATTCCTTCTCTAGGGTCGTCACTGGGGTTTGCTACATAAATGAAGTTGAGATTCCTATTGCCTTGCCCCGTTGGTTCTTGAAGGGTAATCCAATCAGCCGTAGTGCTGGCTACCCAAGAAGCATTGGAGGTGACCGCTACCGAAGAAACCCCATCTTGGATATTGGCTTCAAAGGTTTGCTTATCTACTTCTAGAATGACTGTTCCTAATGCCAAACTCACATTTCTCTCAGTTACAATGTTTTCTACAATTGATACGGAGATAGTCCTGGCAATATAGGTTTCGGCACTGATCGAAAGTTCGTAATCCCCGACAGGGATACGCTCAAAGTTGTAACGCCCTTCCCGATTACTCATAACTTTTTGGGAAAAGCCGGAATTTTTGATTTCTACTTGTACTCCATCTATTTTCAGCCCTTCCTCACTGCTGATAATGCCAATCAATTGACCAAATTGTTTGGGTGTATTGCCTTCTTCATCACAGGCCAATAGGAGTGAGAATAATGATAGGAAAAACAGGGAACGTAGGACTTGTAAGCGCATGGGAATGAATTTTATTTGTCAGGGAATCCAAATGTAAAACTATTGTAACTATATTTACCGCATTGGATTATAAAAATTTTTATTTCCCAGCTATGAATTTTTCTAAAACTTCATTTTGTGCTTCTTTCTGGTGCAGTTTACTCTTCCTAGGAGTCATTCTGGCATGCGGTCCTATGAGCGAGTCCTTGGAGGGGCCGGATAGATTAGATGTCAGTCATAATGTTTTGGTGTTTGAAGATCCGGATGAAACTCGAAAGCTTCATATCATCAATACAAGCAATTATCCGGTAACTTGGTCTTTGGAAAGCTCCTCGGAAGATCTCCTCGTTTCCCCTTTTGGAGGAATCTTGGCAGCTAATGGTGTTCAGGAAGTAGATGTTCGCTGGCTTACCGTAGGCTCCAATGGAGAACTCCGGTCTGAACTATTGATTCTGAAGTCTGGGAATATGGTATCTAGGGAGATAGAAATTAGGATACTGGCACCACAGGCGGGGAGATGGATGCTGGAAGATGAAATTTTGGATGCCGTGTATGACCCTAATCTCAATCGTATTTGGGCATTGGCAAGTAATCGTAGGTTGTTGATGATTGATCCTGATGGGAGGTATTTTCAAACGATTTTGTTGGAAATTCAAGGAATCAAGCTTTCCATCGATGCTACTGGAAATCGTATGGTGGTAGGACATCAGTCAGCATTTTCATACCTAGAGTTGCCAACCGGGCAGTTGATTCAGCGGAAGAGTGTTCCTTTTCCAATCCATGACCTTGTATTGGCACCTAATAATTGGGTATACATAACCGACTCTCAGCAGCAGCATTCACACATTTATGCCGCTAATTTACAAGGATCAGAGGCAGATTATTCATATAATGCGCCTATTTACAGTAATGCAACTATTAGCGTGCATCCAAGTGGAGAATACTTGCTTTTAGCAAGTACGACGATAGCGCCCGATGATGTGTATAAGTTTAGAATGGAAGGAGGTTGGCCACGATTGATGTATGATTCTCCCTATCATGGGGATCATCGGTTTGGGGGAAAGACTTGGTTTGACCGTACGGGCACTCGATTTTTTACAAGAACAGGAAATGTCCATCAGTTGAGTGATGAGCAGGTGTGGGATTTACGGTACGTGACAAAATTTCCTGGATCTACTCCTTTTGTGACGATGATTCCAGGAAAGCGCAAACCTCTCATTTACACCATTCGAGATGAAAATGTGGATCGACTATTTTCAAGCAGTACTCAGCCTTCCTTGGCTATTTTCAATGCTTCAGATTACAGGCAGGAGTTGAATGTAACCTTACCGAAACAATCACGCATGGTAAATGGGGAAGTGCAAAGCTATTCTACTGAAATTCCATTCGCTTTTGTCAATTCACAAGAAGATAAAATGTATTTGATTGAAAAAGGCAGAAATCAAGAAAACAATCGCTTCTACTGGTCCATTTTAACAGTTCCGATAAATTGAGTTTCAAAATTCCATTAATGGAATACTTAATTGTTTGTGATTTTCAGTATATTCCGATGGGAGAATTCTAAAAAACTTCCAGAATGTTCGAATAGGAACAATTTTGTATCACTTTTAAACAACCCGCTATGAAAACATATGCTATTCAAGGAATACTGGTACTTCTGCTATTGGTATCGGCCTGTGATGTAAAATTAAAAGAGAAGGAATTTAAAGGAGAAATGGGCAGTAAGGATATGGCCTTATCTGACTTTACTCAATTGGTGCTGAAGGGGGCTTTTGATGTGTACATTTCTCAAGGCGATGATCCATCCATAGAAATCAGTGGGGATGAGAACTTGGTAGAAAAAGTGGAGGTGTCCCAATCTGGAGATATCCTGACAGTTTCCCTCAAGCGTCCAAAAGAAGATGTGAAATTGACGAATGATCTTAAAATCAGTCTCACGGTGAATCAATTGGAGCAGTTAAAGTTTGACGGTGCAGGTCAGATCAAATCTACCCAACGCTTAGGTGTACAAGACTTCAAAATTTCTGGTAATGGAGTAGGGAATATAGAGTTGGATTTGGATGCAAATTCCGTGGAGGCTATATTGAATTTTGTAGGGAAAATGCAGTTGACGGGTGAAACCGAGCGTTTGCTGTTGAAAAACGAGGGAGTAGGGAATATCGATGCCTCGAAGCTGATGGCCAAGGATTGCCAAGTAGAAAGCAGTGGTATAGGGGCGGTTTCCATTCATTGCACCGGGGAGTTATCTTTAGATATGAATGGTATCGGCACTGTGTCCTATAAAGGAAACCCAACCGTGGTCCATGAAAAAGTCTCGGGCTTGGGCTCGGTGAATAGAAATTAATAAATGGAGAAGTGAGACTTGCTTGCTGCAAGCAGGAGCGAGCCCTTCGACAAGCTCAGGGACCGAAGCGAGAGGCGAGAGATTAGAACCAAGAAACAAGAGCCAAGAAACAAGACAGGATAATTGTACCAAGTACAAAGTACCAAGTAGGGATTCGGGTAGTAGACACAAGACACAAGACACAAGATGCAAGACATAAGACTTGAGGCGTGTATAGAACTCGTATTTTTCACACCATTCGGTCTTCGGTTAATAACCTGTCAACCTATTTCATGAGGGGACAAATCACTCTTCAACTGTTCACTGCTCATTGTTCACTAAACCGTGGACCGTGGACTGTCAGCTGTGGACCTCAAGGTACTAATCACTTAATCAACCAATCACTAAAGTGTACCAAGTACTAAGTACGAAGTACCAAGTAGGGATTCGGGTAATAGATGCGAGACTTGCCTGCTGCAAGCAGGAGACGAGAAGCTAGAGTTTAGACACAAGAATCAAGAGACAAGAATCAAGACTCGGATTAACGAGATTGGGAGCAGTCAACTGTAGATGTTTTTCCTCAGTGGCTTTGACTTGGCTCAGCCACTCACCTAATCAGTTCAATTAAACTAATACGAAAAGCTAAATCATAGAATAAAGAATCCGTTGGATAGATTGATGGAGAATAGTTTTGTTTTCTTTTTTCATGTATTTTCTATAAATTCAAGAAACTAATTTAACTATCTTTCTGCGTTTAAAAATGTTGAATATTCAAAGGCAAATAGATTATTGGGTTAAAGGTGCAGAGGAGGATATTCAAACTGCTCAAATTCTTATTGAAAGAAAAAGGATTTTACATGGATTATTTTTTTGTCATTTGACAATTGAAAAATCCATAAAAGCTCATGTTGTAAAAGTAACTTTACAGATAGCACCTAAGTCTCACAATCTTATTTTCTTGTCTGAATTAGCACAACTTGAATTTAGTGAAGAAGAGCAAGTTTTCTTAGGTGTATTAATGAAATATCAGCTTCACGGAAGATATCCTGATTATAACCCTTCAATACCATCCTTAGAGATTGTAATGAAGTATTTGTCTCAAACTGAAGATATAAGGCTATGGTTAAAAGAAAAACTTTAAAAATCATCGATGACTTTATCAAACTGTTGCAAGCAGAAGGGTTCCCGATTTATGACGCATACTTGTTTGGAAGTTATGTGTCGGGGAATCAAAGTGACAGAAGTGACTTAGATTTGATGTTAGTTTCAGATGATGCTGTTGAGGCCAACGATTTGTTAGTCGGGAAAATATGGAGTCTTACGAGAAAAGTTAGTACCAAAATAGAGCCTTTCGTCATTGGTAAAAATAGATTTAAACAATCGCAAGAATCACCTTTAGTGGAGGAAATTAAAAAAAATGGCTTGCACGTTTTTAGCTCGTAAAGGCATGTTTCTAACCACTCAATCAACTAATCACTCTTCAACTGTTCACTGCTCATTGTTCACCAAACCGAGGACAGTTGACCGTCAACCGTGGACCTCTGGTTACTAATCAATCATTCAACTAATACCCCTTCAACTGTTCACTGCTCATTATTCACTATTCTGTGGACAGTTGACCGTCGACTGTGGACCTCTAGCTACTAATCACTCAATCAACTAATAACTCTTCAACTGTTCACTGCTCATTGTTCACTAAATCGTGGACAGTTGACCGTCGACTGTGGACCTTACTGATCACTTAATCAACCAATCACTAATTTTCCCTTCCCATATTTTTTCAACTCGATTAAATTCCCTACTTTTGCGCCCTTATTGGGAAAGGACTGCATGAAAAAAATTGATTTTAAGGACTTGATTCTGTTTGAAAACGAGGATTACCTTGTCATCAATAAGCCTCCCTATTTATCGACATTGGAAGATCGGCATGAAGCCCAGAATATTCTGGAACTTGCCAGAGGTTACACCCCAGATGCCCAGGTGTGTCACCGACTGGATAAGGAGACTTCGGGATGCCTAGTGATTGCCAAACACCAGGATGCTTATCGGAACATCGCTATCCAGTTTGAGGACCGAAAAGTCAGTAAAATTTACCATGCAGTAGTGGACGGGATTCATGAGTTCAGCAATGAATTGGTGGATCGCAATATTCACGCAACCAATAAAGGCATCGCCAAGATAACCAAAGAAGGCAAGCCTGCACAGACGGTATTCAATACCTTGAAGACTTACTTTGCTCATTCCTTGATCGAATGTAAGCCTATCACGGGGAGATTGCATCAGATAAGGGTTCACTTGACCCACCTGAAAGCTCCCATTTGTGGGGATGATACCTATGGAGGAAAGCCACTTTATTTATCTGCCTTAAAACGGCGATTTAACCTTAAAAAAGGCACGGATGAACTGCCCATTATGCAGCGAGTTTCGCTCCATGCGTATGCCATTGGGTTTAAAGGCTTGAAGGAAGAGCCTATTGCTATAGAAGCTCCTTATCCTAAAGACTTTGACGTATTGGTCAAGCAGCTGGAGAAAAACGGCTAACATAAAGAAAATGTGGGTAATAATGTTGTTTCTTTTGCATGTAAAAGAAATTACATCTATCTTTGTGTCCCTTTTTGGGGGTGGAATATATTTAACAAGCTAATAATTAAACATTTACACAGTGGATACATTAAGCTACAAGACCAAATCGGCAAATGCTGCTACTGTAGACAAACAATGGGTGGTAGTGGATGCCCAGTCTGCAGTTCTAGGTAGATTTGCAAGTGAGGTTGCCAAAATCCTAAGGGGTAAGCATAAGCCAAACTTTACCCCGCACGTGGACTGCGGAGACAACGTGATTGTCATCAACGCAGACAAGGTTAGGTTGACTGGTAGAAAGATGGACGAGAAAGTTTACGTTCGTCATACTGGTTACCCAGGTGGACAGCGCATTTCTACACCAAAACTATTGAAGCAAAAGTCTGCTTCTATTTTGGTGGAAAAAGCAGTCAGAGGTATGTTGCCAAAGAACAGACTTGGCAGACAGATGTACAGAAACCTATTTGTTTACAACGGTCCTGAGCATCCTCATGCTGCACAGCAACCTAAAGAAGTCAAATTTTAACCTTAGCAGTTCATGGAAATTATCAACACAATCGGTAGAAGAAAGACATCCGTCGCTAGAATCTACATGAAGCCGGGCAAAGGTGAGATCGTTGTCAACAACAAGCCGATCGAAACGTATTTCCCGTTTGATTTGCATCAGATCGTAGTGAAGCAGCCTCTTGCCCTTGTAGGTGTAGAAGGTACTTACGATGTGACGATCAATGTAGACGGCGGTGGTATCAAAGGTCAAGCGGAAGCTGCTCGTATGGCAATTGCCAGAGCACTTTGTGAATTTGACGCTGAGCACAGACCTCCATTGAAAAAAGAAGGTTTCCTTACCCGTGACCCTAGAATGGTTGAGCGTAAGAAGCCAGGAAGAAGAAAAGCGAGAAGAAGATTCCAGTTCTCCAAGCGTTAATTGGGGGTTTTCTCACAACCTTATACAGAAAAATATACTTTATTAATGGCACAAATAGAATATAAAGACTTACTGGATGCTGGTGTTCACTTTGGACACTTGACGAGAAAGTGGGATCCAAGAATGGCTCCGTATATCTTCATGGAGAAGAACGGTATCCATATCATCGACCTAAACAAAACGCTTGTTTGCCTCGAAGAAGCATCCAATGCAATCAAGCAAATCGTACGTTCTGGCAAAAAAGTGATGTTCGTAGCTACTAAGAAGCAAGCGAAAGACCTTATTGCAGAAGAAGCAAGACGATTAAACATGCCTTACGTAACTGAAAGATGGTTAGGTGGTATGTTGACTAACTTCGCTACTATCCGCAAGTCTTTGAAGAAGATGTCTACCATCGACAAAATGATGAAAGAAGATTCTTACAAAAACTTAGCGAAGAAAGAGCGATTGATGATCACCAGACAAAGAGAAAAATTGGAATCTGTATTGGGCGGTATCGCTGACTTGACTAGACTTCCAGCTGCTTTGTTTGTAGTAGACATCAAGAGAGAGCACATCGCAATCTCTGAAGCACAAAAGCTTGGTATCCCTGTTTTCGCGTTGGTAGATACCAACTCTAACCCAAATGAGGTAGAGTTTCCTATCCCTGCCAATGACGATGCATACAAATCAATCTCCTTGTTGGTAAAAGCCATCGGAACAGCTATCGAAGAAGGTCTTTCTGAGCGTAAGAAGGACAAAGAAGATGCTAAACTTTCTGAAGAGGAAGAAGCAAAGAGAGCTGTGGATGCTGACACACAAGAGTAATTCCACTTTGATTTACTGAATACAAAAGATTGAACATGCGGTCTCGGCCTGTGTTCAATTTTTTGTTTTTAATTGAATTAGACCTGGCAGTCCGCCGCGGCGGACTGCCAGGTCTTCCCTAACCTAGAAAAAAAGTTTAATCTCATAAATTGACTAAAACAATGGCTATTACTGCACAGGAAGTAAACAAATTGAGACAAATGACCGGAGCTGGTATGATGGACTGTAAAAAAGCCCTTACCGAAGCTGAAGGTGATTTCGAAAAAGCAATCGATATCCTTAGAAAAAAAGGTCAGAAAGTTTCTGCTTCAAGAGCTGACAGAGAAACCAAAGAAGGTACAATTGTTACGCATGTAAGCGCTGACGGTGCTACTGGAACATTACTTTCATTGACTTGCGAAACTGATTTCGTAGCGAAGAATGAAGATTTCGTTGCTTTTGCAAATACGTTATTGGATCTAGCTGTTGCTAACAAAGCGACTTCTGTAGATCATATTCTTGCGTTGCCGTTTGAAAATATCACTACAGCTGATAAAATCGTTGAAATGACTGGTAAAATTGGTGAGAAAATCGAAATCTCCCATTACGAAGTTGTTTCTGGTGAAGCAGTGGTTCCTTATATCCACTCTAATGGAAAATTAGGTGTATTGGTTTCTTTGGTCAACACCAACGGTGCTGCTGTGGAAGAAGCTGGTAAGGATGTAGCGATGCAGATTGCTGCGATGAACCCTGTAGCTGTTGACAAAGACGGTGTAGATGCTTCTGTTGTAGAAAGAGAAATCGAAGTAGGTAAAGACCAAGCAAGACAAGAAGGTAAGCCTGAAGAAATGTTAGAGAAAATCGCTTTGGGTAAATTGAATAAGTTCTACAAAGAAAACACCTTGTTGAGCCAGCAATTTGTAAAAGATAACTCTTTATCTATCGCTCAGTACCTTGACAAAGTAAGCAAAGGCATGACCGTAGCTGCTTTCAAAAGAGTGTCTATCGGGTAAGAGGAGATATAAGACTTGAGATATAAGACTCAAGATAAAAGCCGACTTCAAAAGGAGTCGGCTTTTTATTTGTCCACGAATGACGCAAATGAACACGAAGCTTTTTTAGAAAGATAAAAAAAACCTTGAAGTCAAAGGCTCAAGGGTTTTGAACCGCATACAGTCTATTTTATGATGTTTTTTGCTGTGGAGTAATCATAAGAGTCTGTACAGTAGTGATATGCTACTGATCTTATCTCTAGAGTCGTATCTTTCATGGTCAAGTCGTAAGCCGAAGCGATCACTAATTGCACTGTTGCTATAAGTTAGTGATGAATTGTTAAATCACCGTAGATTCCAATAGATTGAAAACCCATGAATCCAAACGCTATCTACAAAAGCCCAATCCATGGAATATCCGAAACTAATGATATCAGAAAAGTTTAAATTTTGATATCTCAGTGATGCTTGAGCAGTAACTGCTCCATTAAATCCGCTGCTAGTGAAATAGTTAGTCACATTGTTTTGGTCAACTATTGTAATCAACGTGTTTGTTTTATCTCCTACTGCAACTGAACCTCCAAAGCCAATCCATAATTTTTCCTTTTCACTTTGATAGACACTTCTCTCTAGGATTGCTTGAAGTCGTACGTTTTGATCATACCAAAACATAGTTGGTTGTGACTTACTTTGAATACTGCTTATTGTTTCATAGCCTAGCATAATTACAGGTTGCCAGTTTTCCCAGGATACACTAGGTCTTATACCCAAATGAATTCCTAACCCTCTTCCCGAAACAGGCTCAAAGCTAAAGTCTTGGGTTGTGTTGAAGGAGCTGCGAACAAATATCTCTGATTTTGCTTGGCCAAAACAAGTGAAAGAAAAGAGGATGAGGATAAATGATGTTATAGTCTTTTTCATAATGGTAAAAATTCCTCCTGAATTTTTTCTTGACAAGAACTAATGGCTACCAAACCTAAAAGTAGGATAGATAGATAGATACTTTTTCATAGTTACTGAGATTTAATTTCATTAAACATAAAAGTTCAAATCGATTTAAAAAAATTAATTAATGATTATTTCACCTTTGAAAAATGCAATAAATAAATGTTTGATCTTATAAAATCATAA
>NZ_JBSZCK010000021.1:0-27014 GCF_054166905.1 Mongoliitalea sp.
AGGGGGCGATGATTCTGGGGAAGATGAGGGTGGTCAGGATGAAGGCTCTGAAGAAAGTACTGACGAGGAGGGAAATTCTGAAGGGGAAAGTGAAGAGGAGAAAGGTAAAGGGGAGGATGATTCTCAAGAAGGTGAGGATGGTCAGGATGATGGTTCTGAGGAAGAAAATACTACTGAAGAGGGAACTTCTGAAGGGGAAAATGACGAGGAGAAAGGTGAAAGTGGGGATTCTTCTGATATAGAAAACGAGGAAGGTACTTTTGAAGGGGAAAGTAGCGAGGAGAAAGGTCAAGGGGGCGATGATTCTGAGGAAGATGAGGGTGGTCAGGATGAGGGTTCTGAGGAAGAAGCTTCTACTGAAGAAGGTACTAACGAGGAAGAATCTGACGAAGATGAAAATACTTCTGAAGGTGAAAGTGAAGAGGGGAAAGGTCAAGGGGGCGATGATTCTGGGGAAGACGAGGGTGGTCAGGATGAAGGTTCTGAAGAAAGTACTGACGAGGAAGGACTTACTGGAGGTGAAAGTGAAGAGGGGAAAGGTGAAAGTGAGGGTTCTTCTGATGTAGATAACGAGGAAGATCCTTTTGAAGGTGAAAGTGGCGAGGAAAAAGGTGAAAGTGGGGATTCTTCTGATATAGAAAACGAGGAAGGTACTTCTGAAGGGGAAAGTGGAGAGGAGAAAGGTCTAGGGGGCGATGATTCTGGGGAAGATGAGGGTGGTCAGGATGAAGGTGCTGAAGAAAGTACTGACGAGGAAGGAACTACTGGAGGTGAAAGTGGAGAGGAGAAAGGTAAAGGGGAAGATAATTCTGAGGAAGATGAGGGTGGTCAGGATGAAGGTTCCGAAGAAAATACTACTGAAGAAGGTACTTCTGAAGGGGAAAGTGGAGAGGAGAACGATGAGAGTGGGGATGATTCTCAAGAAGGTAAGGATGGTCAGGATGAAGGTTCTGAGGAAGAAAATACTTTAAACAATCCTACTGCTGCACCTGCACGGGCGAACTTGATCAGTCCAGCGCATCAAGCCAGCAACTTAGCAATTCCTGTACAGATTTCCTGGGAGGCAACAGCTTTGGCCAGCCGTTATCATGTACAAATTGCAACGGATGAAAACTTTAATGAATTGGTATTCGAGCAATTTAATGTGAGTACTCATCAACTAGCGATAAGTTCGCTTAGTAATGGAACTACTTATTTCTGGAGAGTTCGCGCAGCGAATGTCATTGGGGTGGGTCCTTACTCTGAGCGTAGAAGTTTCCGTACCTTGAGTACCATTCCTTTACCTGAGCAAACCATTCTAGGTAGTCCAGCAGACAATGCCCGAGGACTGTCTACAGCTGTTCGAATAACTTGGGAACAAGCAGCTCATGCGACCAACTATCACCTACAGGTAGCTCGCGATCGGGATTTCCAACAAATCTTGGTAGATGAAGCAGGAATTGCAGGTTTAGCATGGGATCTCAAAGACTTACAAACAGGAGTTACCTACTTCTGGAGAGTTCGTGCAAATAATGCAAGCGGCTTTGGGGAATATTCAGCCATTCACAATTTCACTACCCTCCCAGCCTTGCCGGAAGCACCTATTCTATTGAAACCAGCTGTGGCAGAAGTGCTCCACCATGAAAACATTCGCTTTACTTGGGAGGCTGTCTATGGAGCTGAAAGCTATCAATTACAGGTATCTTTCAATCCTACCTTTACCCAGTCCGTTATTCTGACGCCCAACAACCTCTCCTCAACTGATTTCACTATCGGGTCATTGGAGGCAGATGAGGTCTACTACTGGAGGGTTCGTGCATTCAACGAGGCAGGCACAGGAGCTTATTCTGAAGGAAGCAGCTTCATCACTTCAGCCATCCCTGCGCTTGAAACTCCTACATTGGTAGCTCCAAGAAACAATAGTCAATTGGATGTCCGGAATGTCTTATTGAAATGGAATGCAGTGGCTGGAGCCGCCAACTATTGTATTCAGCTTTCTACAGATCCTGCTTTTGAGAGAGATGTAGAAACAGTTTGTGCTATTCAAGGTACCGAATATCAAGCTCAAAACCTCAAGCAAAACCAGGTGTATTACTGGAGAGTGCAGGCCATGGGAACTTCCACAAGTGCTTATTCCGAATCATGGAGGTTTGAAATCACCAATAAAATCAACGAAAATCAAGCAGCTACTGTGAAGGTGACATCTTATCCAAATCCATTCACCGATCAAATCAACTTGACATTTACCCCTGGATTTGATGAGGCTGTTTACATCACTGTGTACAACAGCAAAGGGATTGTACTCTTTGAGCAAACCTATGCCAGTAGCTTGGAAGTGATACGTATCTCCCTTTCATCCAGCCTTCCCAAAGGCATGTACCGGGTTCGTATCCAAAGCAGAAGTTTCACAGATAATATCGGAATGATCAAAAGATAGCTTTCAAAAGCTCCTAATCACCCTTAGACCTGTTGGCTGATCGCTGGCAGGTCTTTTTTGGGTTCTCGCAGAAAACGCAAAAAAAGCGGAAAAATTAAGGGGAATTGCATCCCCACAAATCGCAAGCTTGCGAGTAAAAAAATCATTTTCTGTGAAATCTGCGAAATCTGTGGATCTCTTAAATTTGAAAGTAAAAACATACAGGTTAAAAAAGTGTCTCGCAGAAAGCGCAAAAAACGCGGGAAAATATTTGGAAGAAAAGCCATACTAATTGTTATCAGACAGGTATTTATGAGTGGGGATTTAGTGAAATTGCGAGCTAGCGAGTTAAAATTTTTTAGGTCATAGATAACATAATCTAGGGAGTACACCTTGTAGAATTACCCCTTGACCAGCTAACCATTTGTGTAATTCGCGCAATTCGTGGTTCATTTTTTCAAAATCAACAATCCTCCCATCGGCTCTTAAATCAGGGATTTAGTGGAATTGCGAGCTAGCGAGTTGAAATTTATTAGTAATGGAGACGATAGTCGAGACCTTAAGAAAATTACATTAATCCAACTAATCTTTTGTGTAATTCGCGCAATTCGTGGTTCATTTTTTTTCAAAATCCCCATCGAACTCTACAAGCCGTTGGTTAAACCATTCGGAGAATAATGTTGCCCCAGCTGCATTGAGGTGAAATTCATCCGAGAAATACTTGGAATCAACAGGAAATCCAGAAAAGTCCAGATAGGGAATGTCTTTCATCAAAACAGGTAAAGCTTCCAATAGTTGTTGGGAGTCATACAAATCTCGTACACTTGCATGCAGGGGAGTTTGGGTAAAATAGATGGCAATTCCCTCCTTTTGAAGCAGATAAACGATTTTCTCTAAGTACGCTATATGCACATTGTTTGACTCGTAGTTAAGCTCCTCCAGTTCAGGGACGGACTCCCCTAGCGCTAGATCTGTTTCCGGCCATGCCACGTAGCCCCCATAATCTGCCCGAACACTGACAGGATCGGCGAGTACCACTCGTTTATAAAGTCGAGTCAGACTTTGGAATAAATGAACATTGAGCAGATTATCCCAGCTTTTGGACCATAACAAACCATACTCCTGCCCATTGAAGTGTAGAAAGAACTTCCAATACATGCTTTGCAGGTTAGACTTTCCCCAAACCCAACTATCCCGCTCTGAGGTAAACTCCCATGGACTTACTTGAATAAACACCCTTTCGATGGCATGCGGCTGATCCAGTAATCCTCTTAGCTTGATGTACGTATAGAAATAAGGTTCGGCCTCTTTGGCAAAATTATAGGAGTTTTCAATCAGCTCATCGTTGAATGCAGCCTCAGGTTGGGAATTCCCGATGATCAGGAGTTTTGTACCTTCGGGAATTTCAAATGGTTTTTTTGATTTTAGAAAATAGGCACCACCGTATAACAGACTATTGATCACCAATAAAAAGGCTGTAACAAACCAAGCGATATTTGATAGGAACCTACGCATCAGAATTGGAAATATATAAATTCACTTTCTTGTCCTGCGAAAAAGAAACAAGCCCAGACCAATACTCCGTAAAAAGACCAACGTACTACTTTTGGTTGCTTTCGAAAGAAGTTCTCTATAGCGAATTGATTACTTCTCCCCAACCATTCCATTCCAAAAAACACTGCAATCAAGAGTAATTCCTGACTTGGCAAAATACTTGGAAGCATCCAAAAACTTTCCGAAAAGATCCCTGCATATATTTCCCAAGCATGGGTCATATTTTCAGCTCTAAAAAGTATCCATGCCAATAAAGTCAGGAAGAAGGTACTTGCTATCATCCCGATTTCCCGAATGGAAGGAAATAACTTTCCTTCAGCCACTACATCCATATTCGCTCTATTTTTTCCAAAAAGCATCAATGGAACGAAGTAAAAAGCATTTAACAAGCCCCAAAAAATAAAGGTCCAATTGGCCCCATGCCAGAAACCGCTAACGATAAAAATGATAAATGTATTCCTGATTTTCATGGAATTCCCCCCTTGGCTACCGCCCAGTGGAATGTATACATAATCCCTAAACCAGGTAGATAGGGAAATATGCCAACGCCTCCAAAACTCTGCGATATCCCGTGAAAAATACGGAAAAGCAAAGTTTTGCATTAAATTGATTCCAAAAAAGCGGGATATTCCGATAGCAATATCCGAATAACCTGAAAAGTCCCCATATATCTGACAGGCAAACAAAAATGCTCCCAAGAGCAAGGTACTTCCTTCGAGGGTGTCAGAACCAGAAAAAATCTGATCAACCAATGGGGCACAGTTATCTGCAATCACTACTTTTTTAAAAAATCCCCATAAGGCCTGTTGTGCCCCCTTAACGGCTAAGCCATAGTTGAAAGTGCGAAATCTGTAAAATTGGGGCAATAGATTCACCGCTCGCTCGATAGGACCTGCGACCAATTGTGGGAAAAAACTTACAAAAGCAGCAAAAGCAATGAAATCCTTGCTAGGTTCAAGTTTACCTCTATAAACATCGATGGTATAACTCAGGGTTTGGAAGGTGTAGAAACTAATTCCCACCGGAAGTATAATCTGTAAGGTACTCGCATGTGCCTGAAATCCCATCCATTGGAGCAGCTCCATAAAATTATCGAGGAAGAAGTTGAAGTACTTGAAAAAGCCTAGGAAACCTAGGTTTACTCCGATACTGATTCCCAATAGCGTTTTACGGTTAGACTTGCTTTCCGTTTGTGCTATTCCTTTGGCAATCAAAAAGTCTATTCCCGTACTAAAGATGATCAAAAACAAAAATCGCCAATCCCACACTGCATAAAAGGTATAGCTAGCCGCGACAATCAGGAGATTTTGTAGGGATAGTTTTCGATTGCAAACAAACCAATACAAACTAAAAACAGTGATCAGAAATCCAAAGAATAAAAGTGAGGTAAATTGCATGTTGCTCTTGAATCAGGGGTTCATTCAAATTTGCTGACTTATTTGTATATACATAGATTGTTACTTTTTTGTTTAAAAACCTCCCGACAAAAACTACTCCATGAAACAGAACCAAAAATCCAAAAAAGTAGTTATGGCTTGAAAATGGTATTTCTGGAAATCTTTTTTTTAATTTGGTTAATTATTTTGAAGTAAGTACAGATTCACTTATAGACTTTTAATGCCATGGAAAAGATCAAGCTGGTCATTTGGGATTTAGATGAAACTTTTTGGAAAGGAACGCTTTCAGAAGAGGGTATTAGGCCGATTGCTGAGCATATTCATTTGGTACAAGAGTTAACCAAACGAGGCATTATCAATTCCATTGTATCCAAGAATGACTTTGAGACGGCCAAAAATAAATTGGTTGAGCTTGGAATTTGGGAATACTTTGTTTTTCCGGCAATTGAGTGGAAGCCCAAGGGCTTATTGGTGCAGCAAATCATTGAAAACTGTCAATTGCGGGATGTGAATGTATTGTTTCTGGATGATTTGGCCCATAACCTGAATGAAGCCAAGTTTTACAATCCTAATTTAGTGGTTCAAGCGCCCGATTTCATTCCGGAAATCTTGACCCATCCTTCTTTTGAGGGGAAGGATGATTCCTCCCATTCCCGATTGAAACAATACAAACTTTTGGAGGAAAAGGCCTCCGCCAAGACCAAGTTCAGTGATAATCTGGCTTTTTTAGAGGATTCCCAAATCAAACTTCAACGCATCTATGAACTGGAACCTCATGCGGAGCGGATTACCGAATTGATCAATCGGTCCAACCAATTAAACTTTACCAAAATCCGTCTTCAGGAGCATGAATTAAAGACTATTCTAACCGATACAAGCCATGAAAATGTGGCTATACAGGTAAGGGATAAGTACGGAGATTATGGGATTGTAGGGTTTTATTCTTATAACCGTGCCAATCATGGCTTAGCACATTTTGTATTTTCTTGTAGGATATTGAATTTGGGTATTCCACAGTACATCTATGCTTCTTTGGGTTTTCCTTCTTTGAGTATCATTCCCGAAGTTGCCGAAGCATTGGATAAAAGTCAGCCTCACTGGATTGAAGAGGTGCAATTCACTGCAAGCACTCCTCCCCTAGCCCCCAAGCATTCCAAGGATCCAAGAATATTATTTATAGGTGGTTGTGAATACTCCCAATTGTTTTTCTATTTAGAAAATAGTGGCTTCAACGTCCGAACCCATGTAAATTTCAACAATGATCAGGGATTTATAGTCAGGCCCTCCCATTCTGCGTACCTGATCGGAGAAAAAAACTATTCCCAAGAACTCCAACAACAGATAGTCGCCAATCCCCTACTCCCCTATGTAACGAAAGAAAACTTTGATTCAGGATTGTATGCCAGTGACTTTGATTGTGTAGTGTACAATCCTCGGATGGATTATGAATTGGATATGTATCAACATATCACAGCGCAGTACATCGTCCCTTATGGTGGGTTTGGTCGGGATTGGTGCAATCCTGCTGACTACGATTCCCTTATACAAACCTATCAGGGAAGGAAAGTAGGGTTTTTCAATCGTGGGTTTTTAGCAGACTTTGCTGCATCCTTTACCAATTTGGGAAGAATTACACCTGAGCAATTTATTCAAAACCTCGAAGCCATCCAGCAATCCATTCCAGCATCCAAGCCTTTGATTCTAATGAATTGTCCGGAGGTAGAATTGAGCTTCAACCCTAATGGAACTACAGTTGCTGCACGATTTAAAGAAATGAATGAGGCGATGGATCAGTTTGTCAGCAAACATTCCAACGTTTATTTGTTGGATATCCGGCAGCTCATTGATGAAGAGTCTAAGATTACCACTGATTTGGGACATTTTCAGCGGAGGTATTACAAAGAAATCTCTACTGAACTACTAGTTCTAATCAATCAAGTCCTACAACTCAACAAAGCCAATCGCTTGAGTTTAAAATCACGTATTGGGGGCATTGCTTTGGATGGAATTGAGTTGGCAAAAAAAATCAAACGGAAACTACTCCGCTAATGTACTCTCAGCTACACGTAATCTCTTATTTTAATTCGTTTCTCACTTTTAGTAACTTCGTGCCTTAGTGACTATTATTCTAATCTATCACTAAGACACGAACGTACTATGGGATTTTATTTTTTAATAAATCGGAAAATCTCCCGATTCATTTTATCCTGTACTGTAAGCATGTAATATCCCGGCTTTAACTGTAAGGATTGGAGCTGTATGTTAATCAAACTATCAGTCAGATTGAGTGTTTGTTCACTTAGGACAGCTCCTCTTACATCGTAAATTATCACCTGAACTTGTCCATCGGACTTCCATAAACGGGCTACTGAGACTTCTCGATCTACTGGATTTGGAAAAAGCACGGGTTTTTGGGGTAATTCTGGGTTGATTGATTCCAATACATCATCAATAATCCCCAATTGTAAACCTTCTAAATAATCGGTAAATAAATCATCAGTCAATCTATTATTTGAGGAAAGATTGGTAATTTGTTGAATTTCAGAAGAAGTTAATGCTTTATCATATAGACGCAAATCATCCATTTTTCCATTAAATCGTTGAATGGTTCCTAAAGCCCCGATCACCAAATCTCCAGAATTCGTACCTATACTAAATGGCTGATAGGTTTCAGAAATATCTTCTATACCATTAATAAAGATTTTACTGCTTTGTCCATCAAAGGTAGCCACTAAGTGGAACCATTTACCTACCGCTTGGGAGTAATTGAAATTGGAACGTAATCGATAAGTGGAATTATTGTTACCCCTATTGAGGCGGAACTCTATAAATCCATTGATGTCCAACCACAATTCAAAGCCATTCCCATCTGCTTTGCTAATAATGGTACTTCTACCCAATTGGGATGGGTTCACCCAGGCACTGATGCTGATGGCATTTGGTAAAGCGAGTTTAGAGTTGTGATTGACTGTTCCGAATCTATTGGATGTACCAGGCAAGCTTAGCGCCTGCCCTAATACGCCAACTCCCCATGAAATCCCATCTGTACTTCCTATGATCGCATGAAATTGATTTCCAGAGTCATCAAGCATTTGATTTCCAGAACCTTCATCCATTTTCCAGTGCCCCACCAAACCTGTATTATTGGAAGGGCTGGACGTTTGATTGTCTGGCATTAAGCCAACCAACATTAAAATTTCATTTCTATTGAGAGAGCGGTTGTACAATCGCACTTCATCCAGATCACCTCTCCATCGCTGAATTGTCCCTAATGCTCCAATGGTCAATTCTCCAGAAGTTGTTCCAATTTGGAAGGGGGCATAGGTTGCTGTTGCATCTTCATTCCCATTAATATAAATCGTACTGGTAGTTCCATCAAAGGTAGCTGCCACATGTATCCATTTATTGACATCAGTTGAATAATTATACTTACTTAACAAACGGTAAGTACTTCCGTTGCTTCCTCTATTCAAGCGAAACTCAATCAAGCCACTGGAATCTAACCATAATTCAAATCCATTTCCAGGATTTTTATGCAAGATAGTTCCCCGACCCACTTCGGCAGGTCTTACCCATGCAGCTAAGGTAATGGCATTTGGAATATTCAATACAGCTTGATGAGGTACTACCCCAAACCTACCCGTATTTCCGTTTAAATTGATGGCTTTCCCTTCTTTGCCAGCCACCCAAGTTACATTGGAGGTATTTTGAATGGTCGCATGCAAGTTGTTGCCAGACTGATCCAACATTCGATTGCCTGAGCCTTCTTCCATGGGCCAGTATCCTACCAATCCCATGTTTAATAAATTATCTTGCGATCCAATGCTAAAATTCCAAGCATCGGACCATGCTGAGAATATAGAACCATTTCTTACTCTTACCCTCCAGAAATATACTTTTCCGGAAGTTAATGTTGATAAGGAAAAAGAAGTAGCATTGATAGTTTGATTTTGAAAAGCAATCGAAGAGAAATCTGATCTCTCGGATACCTGTAAATGATAGGCCGTTGCTTCCGAGACTCTTTCCCATGCGAAACTAATCGAGGGATTTTGGAAGGTGGCTGCTTTTTGCGGGGCAATCAAAGTAGTGGGATACAAATTAATTTCGGTGCTTACTGTACGGAAGGACCATATTTCACTTCGTTGCCCTGTACCAGCAGGATTGGAAGTTCGGATTCTCCAGAAATAGGTTTTATTGGCCTGCAAGCCTTCAATTGCGATAGAGGTTCCACGAATCGAATTACGAACCAATACAGTACTGCTGAAATTTATTTGTTCGGAAACTTCTAAGCGATAAAACTCCGTATTTGGTTGATTTTCCCAGGAAAACAATACTGTAGTTGCACCAACCACCGACTCATTAAACGGACTGATTAGATTCGTGGCGGGAGGAGTTCCTGAAAATGTTGCCGCTCTCACTTTCCTTACTTCAGAGAATTCTCCTGCACCAGCTTCGTTAAGAGCTTGAACCCTCCAATAGTAATCGCGGTTTGTAGTTAAATTACTTACGGTTCTGGAAGTTCCTGTAAGGCCACCTACATTGGACACAAAACTGGAGAAATTAGGATTAGTCGATAATTGAAAACGATAAGACTGGGCAATAGGGTCTGCTTCCCATGTAAACTGAATACTAGTAGAAAAGATATTCGAATCATGGACAGGGTTTGCTAAGATTACTTGTTCAGGTTTTTCAGAAAATGCTTTTGTTTTAAATTGATATACACTTGAAAAGTTACCATTCCCCGAACGATTCACTCCTCGAATTCTCCAATAATAAACCGTGTTTGAAGCCAAAGTTGGAATGACATGCATTCCACCTTCAAAATTACTGCTGCTAATTATTGAATTTTGAAAATTAGGGTCTTGGGAGACTTGGATTTGATAACGTTCAGCTGTTGGATTTTCAACCCACTGTAATTGAACATTGACAGGATTAACAGCTACCCCGTTAAAAGGTGAAATTGCGACAACAGGTGTGGGGCTAGTATTAAAATTAACTGTTCTAAAGGTCCCTGTTACTGAATTTGAACCATATCCTGTATCATTACTAGCTCGTACTCTCCAGAAATAGGTTCGATTTTCTAGTAATCTAACAGTAGCTTGGAATTGGTTGGTAGGTAAGTTGCTTTGATTAATTACGAGACTGGAAAAGTCGGATGTAGTAGAAACTTGAATCCTATACGACTTTGCATTGGGTACCTGGGCCCAAGTAAACAAGGGAGCTAATCCTACTCCTTGAGCATCTTGACCTGGTCCCAGTAATACTGTCCTTCCTGGAACTGTATTTGTACTGGAAGTTCGGAAGGTACCTGTTACAGAATAGGGTCCATTTCCTGAGGAGTTGCGAGCACGAACTCTCCAGAAATAGGTGCTATTGGGGTCTAGGGCAGGATAAACAATGCTATGATTGGTAATATTGTTTACTGTAGTTACCCCAGAGCTAAAGTCGCTTACTTTAGAAAGTTGAAGGGTGTAAGACTGAGCATTGCTTAAAGGGGTCCATGCAAAACTAACATCTACAGGAACTACATTTATTCCATTTTGTGAAGGGAGGGTTAGAACAACTCTTGATGGGACTTTATTAATTGGATTTTTAACAATACTATTGATGTATATCTCAATATTGGTGTAGTAAGGACTTAAATTGAACCCTTTATCATCAGGTTCATTTGGATTTAAACCATTTGCAATTTCCCAAGCATCAGGCATCCCATCTCTATCCGAATCTAAAGGTGCTTGTGTGGTTTTCAAAGAGGGCCACCCCCCTACATCTCGTTGCGTATGTATAATTCCTGGAGTACCATTCCTAGAATTTTTAAACGTTGCAATTCCATTTCTCACCTCATTAATTATTCTTTCATCTACTAAGTCTCTTTTATGACTTGCTCCAACAGAAGTTAGAATTTCATTATAGGCTACTTGCGCAGATAAATTTTCGCTGTAAAGATTTTCAGGAATAGAAAAAGGTATAAGGTTCCCATTACTATCTTTGTTTTTCAAAGATTCCAAAAACTGAGAGGTTAAATCACTACTCTCTAGCCTAACACCAAGCCATTGATTTCGGGATAAATCGATAGTTGGCATAAAATTACCAGATAAAAAAAACTTCCCATATGTTTTAGGATCATCATTGAATCTAGTTGGAAATAAAAAGCGCTGGGAAATTATTGTTTCAGCACTTGGTAAAAGAGTTGCTGGACCAGGTTTGAAATAAGAATTTATTATGTTTATATTATTAAATGCTCCTCCATCTATAGCTCTAAAACCCCAGTTGTAAACTAGAATATTTCTGATATCATGAAGCCCATTTTCTACAAGATGGGAAATAGCTGGATTTCTAATTCTAGCATGCGCATATACGTTTTTATAATAAGACAATCTATCACCCGAGTTCAAAGAGCCTAAAGGATTATAAGCAGCTAAAGGCTCAGAAATTATAGAATTTTGAATTGTAATATCATAAGACCTTTCGATGCCTAACACTTCATCAGTACTCCATGAAAACGAACAATGGTCAATAATCACATTTTTGCTATTTAATATAGTAAAAGCATCTTCATTGATAGAAGGGTTGGTGGAATCATTTACAAATAAATCCCCCAACCGCGATCTTATGTATCTAAAAATAACGTTTTGACTATCTCTAACTATTATTGGGTAATTTCTTATCGTTATACCATCTCCAGGAGCCGTTTGACCCGCAACAGTTAAATTACCATGTCTAACATTAATCTGGCTTTTGAGATCAATAGTACCTGATACTTCAAAAACAACTACTCTAGGTTCTCTTGCCTCCAAAGCTTCTCTTAAACTCCCTTGCCCACTATCATTCAGATTAGTAACAATATAAACAACTCCTCCTCTCCCGCCGGTGGCATATTTACCAAAGCCCTCGGCACCCGGAAAAGCAAGGTTGGGTTGAGTATCGAAATCAGAAGGCGGGAAATTTTGAGAAAATGCTAGGGATATGGAAATAAAATAAGAAATTAACAAGATTCCTGCAATCTTGTTGACATTTAACTTAGGGCTGATCATAAATGCGGTGGTTTTTACAAGTTAATACTCAAAGAGTACTTTCAATGATTCGGAGTTAACAAAAAACTTGCCAAAAATAAATTAGAATTTCATAAATTCGAATTTTAGAAAAAGTTAACCAAGAACATGTCAAAAGCGCTTTTTATCCATCACAGAAACCTTCTTAATCAACGGGAGGAAAAAGTTAAATTAAAAGAAACCTTAGAGTTTATTTCACCTGATAATATCTCACCAGAAGAGCCAATTATTGAGACGAGAAATCATGTTTCTTTTGGCATTTTAAACCCGAAACCAAATATTAGAATTATTGATACTAGTTTTTTCTTAGGCTTAGTTTCAACGAAGTATCCTAATTGGAATATTGTAGGTTCTGGTTTTCCAGATGGATCATTTGCAATTTTCAGGAGTAATGAACAAGAAACAGAAATAATTTCTGATGCTTCTGGTTCAAGGACTTTATGGTATTATTTTGATGAAGATTTATTAATTGCCTCGACTTCTCAATTCGCAATAATAAAATATTTGGGTAATTTTCAAATTAATGAGAATGTGATTCCATGGATGCTTACCACAGGCACCCTAGGTCCTGATTATTCTTGGGATAAAAGAATCAACAAACTACCTCAAGATTCCTGTTTAAAGCTGAGTGTTGAATTTTGGAAAATTGATTTAGAAAAAAATGAAATATGCTTTAATGAAGAAGTTAATACTATTAATTTTTTTGAAAATGAACTAGATAACACGATTAAAGAGAGTATTTTATCTTTAGACATTGATTTGTCAAAATGGGTAGTCCCTTTATCTGGAGGTTTTGACAGTAGAGGAATTTTATTTTACCTAAATAAATTGAAAAAAGAAAAAATAAATACTATTACATGGGGATTACCTAGTTCGTTTGCAGAAGAAAAATCTGATGCAACAATTGCAAAAAGACTAGCTGAAAAGCTACATACTAATCATGTGTTTTTCCCATCAGAAATTTCTGAAGAACCAATAGACGTTGTAATCAAGAGATTTATTTTGAATGGAGAAGGCAGAATAGATCATATTTCAGGATATTTAGATGGATTTAAATTATGGAAAGAATTGCATGATTTAAATTTTACTGGAACCATAAGAGGAGACCAAAACTTCGGCTGGGTTAATGTTCCATCAGAAAAAGAAATAGTAAACTTATCTGGAATAGAATTAATTGAGGACTTTTCTAACTTGGACTATCAAGACTTCAAAATTCCTATTAGCAAACAACAGCTACCAGAATATTTGAATAAAAAACAAAATGAAACTTTATCTCAATGGAAGGATCGACTTATAATTGAATTCAGATTGCAATCATTAAAATCTGCCCTTTCAGATTTAAAGCTAGGATACTTAGAGCAAATCACGCCTCTTTTAAATAAAAGTATTTTGAGCTTAACTTTTAAACATCCTGATCCATACAGGGAAGAAAAAAAATTATGGAAAAATTTAATTTATAAATTTGATGTAGATATACCTCCATCAAAATATGATGCAATTGCCAACCTAGATGATATTTTAAAACAAAAATTATTCGTGAAATACATAAAAGGGGAATTATTAAAAAACAGAGACAATGAATTTTTCACTGATGATTTTTTGGTTAGAGTATTGAATAAAATGGTCACTGTTGAAAAGGTTGGGTTTAAAGATAAACCAACACTCAAGAAAATAATTAAATTATTTATACCAAAAATAACATTAAGTAAAATTAGGAATCATCGATCATTTTCAAAAAAACTAGATTACAATAAATTGGCATTTAGAATTTATATTATCTTATTTGTTAACAATCATTTAAAAACACTACATGAAAAATAACGATTCTATTTTTTTTATAGATAGGTATATTCATAAACTAATTTTAAAAAAAGAAGAAGCAACGGGTGGAGCATCAGTACAATCTCTAGCCTGGATTAATGGATTTGGTTCTCTAGGGTTTGATGTTTACTTAGCGAAGTTCGTTAACTCTGAGCTAGATGTTAAAGAGAACTATAGGTGGATTAAACAAGCCTATCTTTATAATCCAACTAAGTTAAAAAAGAGGTTAGTTTGGTTTACCTATAGATTTCCAAGAACCTATCAAGCAATAAAAAAATCCAAATGCCAATTTGTTTACACATCGATGCCCAACTGGACTAGCTTTTTCCATGGAATAATTTGTAAATTATTAGGAATAAAACATATTATTCGAACAGCAAATGATAAAAATATAGATTTCACTTTAGATAAAACCATAAAATGGAAAGATCGTGTTTTTATAAATTTAGCCTACTTAACATCTGATCTTATTTTAGCGCAAAACAATTTTCAGTATTCGGAATTAAAAAGAAAATTCCCCAAAAAAAGGATAGAAAAAATCGGTAATCCAATTGTTTTAAAGAATTCATTCTTAACTCCTAGGATAAAAATGGAAGGCTATATAGCATGGGTAGGTAACTTTAGGTACCAAAAAAACTTTAAACTTTTATTTGAAATTGCAAAATCAAACCCTCAGGAACAGTTTAAAATAGCAGGTAAATCACTCCTAAACTTGGATAGCGAAACAAGTTATTACCATGAACAATTGAAGCAGTTATCTAATGTGGAGTTCGTAGGAACAATTCCACAAGAGAATATCTTACACTTCTTTAAAGATGCAAAATTTTTATTAAACACCTCAAGATTTGAAGGTTTTAGTAATACGTTTTTAGAAGCTATGATGACCGGACTTCCAATAATTAGTCCAATACATATTAACCCTGATAAGATTATTACTGAATTTGATTTAGGATTTGTTTTTAATGACGCCTCTGAGCTTAAAAAAATCCTTAGTGATGTAACTTTTGATAAATACATAGGAATATCAGAAAATTGTATTAATTATTTAAAAGAATATCATGACCATATAAAACTGATTTACACTTTGAAGAGATTTTTAGAATCCAATTGATTAATGAAATACAAATTTTCAAAAATATCTAGGTGAAAAACTTCTGTTCCAACTGTAACTTAATCCACTTAGTTTTCCAACATACCTTGTAATTCAACCATCTTTTTAAATTTTGTAGATTTTTCTTGAAGCGTAATGAAGTCGCCATATTCAACAATTTTGCCATCTTCCATTAAATAGATCAAATCAGCTGACATTATTGTGGATAATCGGTGAGCGATAACAACCATGGTGAACTTTCCTCTCAATTTCTCGAAAGAATTTTGAATTTCCTTCTCTGTTGCTGTATCTAGTGCGGAGGTGGCTTCATCTAAAATCAACAAATCAACATTTTTATAGATCTCTCTGGCAATTGCAATTCTTTGTTTTTGACCACCAGAAACTAATATACCATTATTTCCTAGAGGAGTATTTTCTTTTAATTCCAAATTTGAATAAAACTTATTTAAAGAAGCTAACTCAATGCTTTTTAAAAAAAATTTAAAATTATTTTCGTTTTTTTCATCCCATAAAGTAATATTATTAAATAAAGTATCATTAAAAATAACTGGCTCTTGAGTAATGTATCCAATTTTTGTTTGAAAACTGTTTAAAGATAGTTCTTTAATTGGTAATTCATTTATGATAAACTCTCCTTTATTTAGGAAAAGTAATCCTGATAGTAAATTAGTTATGGTAGTCTTACCACTTCCGCTTTCACCTACAAACGCTATAGTCGTTTTTGGTTCAATCTTCAAATTTATAGATTCTAAAAATGGTTTTTCATTGTATGAAAAGAAACCATCTTTTATTTCTATTTTTGAAATTTGACTTATTTGATATCCTTTTGAGTATTCAATTTTATTTGATCGTAAATCAGAAATAAAAGAAATAAAACTTTCTAATGAACCCGAATAATTTAAAAAACTATTCCAATTATTCTGATATGCAACAATTTCATTCAATGCTCTATAAAAAAACAATAGACTTAAAATTATGGAACCCATACTCACACTAAAATAGCTAACTTGTATCATAATAACTAAAGCAACTACAATTATAGATAGGGGCTCTTTTGTCGCAGATAAAATTGAATTATAGTAACCAATTTTTCTACTTCCTTCTGCCAGTAGTTTAATTACATCCAAAACTTTGACTTTATAATCATTAATTTTCCCAGTAGATCGTAAATATTTGAAATTTTGAACCAACTGCATCATAAAACCATGAAATATATGATTCCCTTTTGTGATTTTTTTTGAAGTAGCTTTTGTTTTCTTATATAGATTTGTATAGATAATATTTGATAAGGCTCCACCAATAGAAACCAAGATAGCAAATTGGGGATTAGTTAAATATGCTAATATAACATAAACTATAACAACCATAACAGACTGAATAGCTAATGCAAAAAATCTAAAGGAATTGGTTATTTTATCAATTTCTCCACTCAAAGTATTTTGAACTTTACCAGAGTCCACATTAACAAAATAATTATAGCTAATATTACTAAAAGAATTAACAGCATCAATCCTTATCATTTTAGCGAGATTACTACTTAATACCACGTTATAGTAAGAACCAAAAAACTTAAAAACACCCTTGAGAGAAAAAAAGAAAATAATGATAAGAAGAACACTATACATGTTTAGTTCAATTCCTAGTGTTGACAGCAAATTCACAAAGACTTCAAGATTACCTAAAGACTCGTAATCCAATGATTGGTTATCATTCCCTACAAGTTGTAACAATGGCATGAACATAGCAAGACCAAGTCCATCTAAAAGAGCAACAACAAAACTTAAAATTAAAGAAACAAATATTTTGTTTTTTAAGTAACTATAATAAAAAGAAAAATTTTTAAATTTATTTTTAATAATTAATTTATTTAGTCTCATACTTTTTGAATTTTTCTAATAGTTTTTCGAGATAAAAAATGGAGTCAACTAATATTTTTTTAATTCGTTTTTTCAATTTCAATTAAAAACCTTTCCACAATACTATCCAAATTAAGATATTCATTTTTCAAACAATTCCATGCTTCATTTCGAATCAAATTTAACTTCTCCTTATTTATCAAAATTTCACTTACAGTATTAATTAAATTACTTCCATCCCAATAAATTGGAATATAGGTTTTATTTGGAAGATAAATATCTGGAAAAGTTTGAATGTGGGACATATCAGGTTTAATTAAGACAGCGCCATTTAAAATAGCCTCAAAATCTCTAAAACAAATTTCTCCATATCCAAAAGGACTTAAAACTAATTTAACTCTTTTTATTTCCTCAAAATACTTTTCTTTCGGTATTGTTCCAGTTAAAAACCTAGAATCATTTGAAATAGTGTCGATTAATAATTTTCGTTGAAAGTCAATGATCCCTCTTTTAGGATTTGCCTTGAATCTTGCGTGACAAATTTCCAAATCTGGAGAAGGGCATTCTTTTTCAAATGGAAACTTACCTAATGTCCAAGAAATTAACTTAGGACCTCCTATTTTAAATAATTTTTTAAAATGATGTATTTTATTAATTCGTGATTGCAAGTGAAATTTACCTAAACCCAAATTCCAAGCTAGACGCAACTTGTCAAGTTCATGCTCCTCTTTTAAGGGTGTATTTTCAGGATTCCGATTTAAATCATCAATTAAATATTTCCTATGGTAAAAATCAGTAAAAAGTTTGTTTCCGTAGAGAGGATTAAAATAAAGAGATCTATCTTTAAAAAGTTGTTTTTTAAAATACAAGTTAAAATATGGCATAAAATGAAAAAACTCACCTTCACATCCTGCATTATCTTCAAAAAAAATAACCTTAAAATATTTTTTTCTAATCATTTCAAGAAAACCTAATCTCTCACTAGTCGGAACTTCTTTTAAATATTTACCTAAAATAATTATTACTTTATTCTTATCTCGGATAAAATTATTGTTTGAATGATCCATATAGAAATCAAATTTCTTTCTGTACCTCGACATCCAAATAGGATATAAAGTGAAATGAACAGATATATTTTTAACAGGAGAAAAAAGAATACTTATATGGTCCATTAGATTATTAAGGATTATTGATAACTATTTCTTTATTTGTTTTTTGTTTTTTTGATAAAATACCGAAAATCATGAATAAAAAAATAGGGGACATTGGCATTTTGTTGGAACCTGAAAAAAGAAATGCAAAAAAATACATAATAGCAAAAGAAAACATCAAATAATCCCCCCTTGACCTTAAATTAAAATACGAATAAATAAAAACCTTGAACACTAGACCTAGGTATAGAAAAAGTCCAAAAAAACCGAATCCATGAACAAAAAAAGTTACATCAGAGTGTAGTGGTCTTCTACCAAAAACACCTTTCCCATAGTTTCCCCACGAATCAAAAGGACCATAGCCTAGCCAAGGGTCGTAATCAAAATAAACAAATAAATCTTTATACATTAAGCCAAATTCAAATACCCTTTTCTCTTCACCAAGTTCTCTGTCAGCTAAATTCCTTTTTTCTACTCTTTCAATGAACTGCTCAGTAAAACCAGAAAAATTAAGTATCATAATTGACAAAATTAAAAAAATCGTACCGTAAGTAAATAACATCTTAATTTGTTTCGAATTTGCTACTTCAATAAATACAGTTACAACCGCCAAAATAGCTAAAATCATAGCTAATCTTCTTAAAGTAAGCATAGTTAAAAAAAGAGCAATGACAATAATAATTAAGCTAATAACCTTTTTTTCTAATAATGCTTTCCGAAATGCAAATAAAAAAGCGAGTGGTAATACGTTATAAACAGATATTCCTATATGACCAAAAGAAATTCCAGAATTAAACCCGTACTGATTTTCTGGATAATATTTAAAAATAGTCGCTAAAATTGAGTTTAAAATAAAAATCGTTAATATCATCATTGATGATTTGCCTAATTCATTTAAAATATCTTCTTTTTTAAATTTTGAGCAAATCTCAGGAGCTAAAGGAATAATGGTTATAGCCCAAAAAAGTCCTATAATAGTAATTCGAAAAGCTTTTAAATCAACTTCAAAAATAATTTGAATAAATATGTAAACAGTTAAAACAATGAAAAAAAGATTTTTTTTTAAAAATGGTAAATTAAAAAGTACGTAATACAAAAGTAAGGCTAAAAACATAAAATGATAAATGGCAATAAACTTACTTTTATCAAGAATATTGTAAGAAAAAAAAATAAAGGGAACATAAGCAATTGATAAAACACCCTTTCTAACAATAAAGAATAACATCAATATTGGTAAGGAAATATCAATAAGTAAAAACCATAAACTCATAAATTAACTATTTAATAACTATAAGGCAGCTTTATCCCTACCCAAAATACTTTTGGTCTTTCCCTTTTTTTCCTGACCATAATACTGATGATTGTAGCCTTTATAAGTCAACAATTTATCAGGAACTCCATTTAATATGGCACAAATATTTTTGATACCTTTTTGAATCTTGACATTGTTTACCTCTTCGATAAAAGCCTTCTGACTGAATTTATGCCGTAAAACATATACAAATAAATCTACATGCTTAATCACCTCATATGACTGAGAAATCAACCCTACTGGAGGGGTATCCAAGATAATTACCTCATAAATGGCTTTTAATTCATTGATTAACTGCACAAATCTCGGGGAGGCCATCAAATCGGAAGGATTTGGAGGCATGGGGCCCGCTGTAATCACATCGAATAAGGGCACATTGGTAGGCTGAATCAATTCAAAAACCGAATCGGATTGCTTACTTAAATAATTTGATAGGCCTATTTGAGTATCTAAGTTGAAATCCTCCATAGCATTTGGTTTAAACATATCACAACCAATCAATAACGTCTTCTTTTCATTCAATGCATAAATTGAAGCCAAATTGATCGCCGTAAATGTTTTCCCTTCTCCTGACAAGGTAGATGAAACAGCAATTGTCAGTTGTTGATCTCTAGGGATAACAAAGGAGATATTAGTTTTCAAGGCTCTGAATGATTCTGAAGCCATGGAGCGTGGATTATTGATCACTTCCAAATCTGATCCTTTTAGCACGGATGGGATTTTAGCCATTAACGGTACCATTAATTGTTCTTCTAACTCTTTTGGATCTTTGATCTTGGTATTGGCAAGCTCTAGGGTAGTGATGACAGCAACAGGAATTATAAAACCCAGCGCAAAGAAAATTACATAAATTGCCGTTTGCTTGGTTTTAATCGGCTTGCCACCAGCTCTTGCAGCTTCTACAATTTTATTATTGTTGTAATTGGATGCCATGGCAATTGCTGCTTCGGCTCTGCGCTGTTGTAAATAATTATAAATGGATTCATTTAACACTTTCCCCCGCTCAATGCGAATTAAATTCTGTTCCGTTCCTGGTAATCTACTAAATTGACGCTCTGAATTTTGAATACGCGCTTCTAAATCGTTGATCTTTAGCTGCACATTTCTTGACAAATTCCTTACTATTTCCTGAATAGAAGCTGTCAATTCCCCGATGCGTTTATTTAAATCCCGAACCCGCGGAGAAGCCTCTGTTTGTGTGTTTAATAAAAAGGAACGCTGAGATTGTAAGTCAATTAAGTTTTCAACCAAGGAATTTAAGGTTCTATCCTCTATCCCAATTCCTGCTGGAGCAATGATTTTATCCAAACTGCCAGTTCCCAGATAGCGGCTGACTTCATCGAAGTAGTTTTTGAAGAAACGCTCTCTGGACAGCTCGGCTTCCAAATTCGTCAATTGTTGAAAAACGGTTCCGCTTTCGGATGCCACATTGTAAGTTCTATTTCTCGTTCTAAAATTTTGCAAATTGTCTTCGAAGTAACTTAAGGTATCAGCAACACCTGCAATCTGGAAATCAATAAACTCTACCGTTCGACTAGCCATGCGGTTTTTATCTTCCAATTCAATATCCAAATAGGTTTCCATTAATGCATCTAGATAATCTGCACCTTTCCTCGGATGACTCGTATTGATTGTGAGTCCTAACACAGTAGAAGCATTATCAAAAGGAAATACCAATAAGTTTTCCCCTGAATATTGGGAGATAAGGGAACCTGTAGTTCTTAGCTCAATCAAAATTTCACCTTCGGGAAGATCTTTCACAAGGTTCACGGTGAATTTATATAATTGAGAATCGGTTATTTCTCCGAATTTATGTTTGAATGCTTTCTCACTATCTAACTCAATTTCCTCATAAACCACTCCCGGTACATTTTTGAAGTAATTCTTGCCTGGAAATGATACCGTATAGGTTTGATTATCTTTCCAAGAAATCTTTATTTTATCAGCTAAAATCTGCGTACTCTCCCAATCAACAATTACTTCAATCGGAGAGCTTGTATATAGATCCGTATCGGTAAAAAAACCAGGTTGGTAATAATCCACATCGAATTTTAACTTAGCTAAAGCGCGTTCAGCTACGGGTCTTGATGTCAAGAATACGGATTGATTGGCAATCAATTGATCTGTTCTACTACCCAACGAACGCGGTAAGCCCGTTAAATTTAAAATATTGGAAGTATTATCATCTTCTTTAATAAAAAACTTAGCATTGGCCTGATAAATTGGCGGAGTAGTTTTGTTTATATAGAATGCTATTCCCAAAGCAACAACCACAGAAGCTGCCACATAGGGCCAATATTTGATATATTTTACTATAAACTTAAAAGGATCAAATGCAGGCGCATTTTCATCGGTAGTTTGATACTTATTCATGACTTTGGAAATTTCTTAGTTTTAACGGGTAGAAGTGGTGTAAATCAGTACTCCTACTGTAATCACACTTATTAATAGTTGCATGGTCTGTAATAGGTTAACACCTGTACCTAATTCCCGGACTTTCATGGGTTCAACGTAAATCATGTCGTTGGGCCTCAAGTAATAGAACTCTGTATCCATGATTTTGTCGGAATTCAGGTTGATTCTATAGGACCTAGAACCTTCCGGATATTGTCTAATCAACAATACATTCCCTCGATTTGCTAATACATTCATATCTCCTGCATTTGCGATTGCTTCAAAGATGGTCAAGCGGTTTTGAAGGATGGTATATTTACCCGGTCTGTTGAACTCCCCCAAGGCACTATATCGAATACCTCCCAATCTAATCCTCACAAAAAGATTTTCATCCCCCACCACAATACCTTTCATTTTATTTTCAATAGCTAATTTAGCTTCTTCTACCGTCATACCTGCAAGGTTTACCTCTCCTAAAACCGGCAACTCAATTTTCCCTTCATTGTCCAAAGTATATCCCGTCATATAAAAAATATCACCACCTGCCATTATTCCTCCCATCATACCAAATCCACGGTTACTTCCCCCTATATCAAACATTTCATTCAATAAGGGGTCATTGGTTTTAATATTGATTTCTACCACATCATTGAATTGTAATTTGTAATCTTCGATCACAGCTGGAAACAAGCGGCTGTAGCTAATCACAGGCTTCCCTGATTCTGGCTGCATGTAAATCACTCTCTTGTTTGAAATACAGCCATTTAACAAGATGAAGAGTAATCCGAATTGGATGATTTTGAAGAATCTCATAAACAATAATTATACATAAAGGCAAATCGATGGCTCAAATATAAAGACTTTTACATAGAATAAAATGCTTTTCATATCTATTTTTTTGAATTTAACATGAATTTAATGCGAAATGCTCCTAAAAAGATGTCAAATAAACCAAAAATAGCAGGCAGGAAACCCGAGAGTAAGCATGTTTACTCCTATGTAAGTTCGTCTGAAGCTTGAACTTATCATTCAAAAATAGATAAATTCTACAAATCCATCAGTTTTTATTTAAAAATTTGCTCCTTCTTATGAAAAAACCTAGAAATCAAACACAAGCGGGTATTTAGGCATAATTTCCTTGGAAGACTTTTGGGGTCATGCCGAATTCATTTTTGAAGGCCCGGATAAAATAGGTGCTGTTATTAAAACCTGCCATGTAACACACTTCCTGTATTTGATAGGAACCCAATTGCAGGTATTGCTTAGCTAATTTCAAACGCTCTTTTAAAATAAATTCCATAGGACTCAAACCTAATTCATTTTTGAAAGTCCTGCAGAAGTGTGCCTTACTCATACAGGCTTTTTCAGCGATTTTTTCCAAAGTCAACTGTTCCCGTAAGTTATTTTTCACAAAATCCACTACAAAACCCAATCTATTGGAAAGGGCTAAGTTCTTGTAGGACTTCTCCAGCATTTCCCGTGCCTGGGTTTGGGTGAGGCGAATTAGCAATTCCTTCAAAGCGAAGGAAGCAATCAAGTCCTTTTCTCGAGAGCGTTCTTTAATACCTATTTTAATAAACCTATTGATTATCTCCGACAAATCATTTGTATTGATCAAATGAAAGTAAGCAAGATCCAAGCCCCACTCGGCAGTCAGTTCTTTTTTGGGTAATTTCTCATTTAATAAATTAAAGGTATCCTCAATCATTTCCTTGGAAATAGAAAGTGCTATGCACTGGGTAGGGTTATCCAACTGGGCTTCGGGAAAATCTATCTTCATCACCTCATTAGGCGGAACGATAACAGACTCTCCTGGAAGGTAATCAAAACCAGGTCTATCAAATAAATGCATGACCTTTTTCCCCTTCAACATGGTGGTCAAGACTAAATCACCAAAGCATAAATTGACATCGGCTGCCTGTTGGTGTGTTTCAAAAATATTCAATTCACAATTACTCAACGTATAGGTAGTC
This sequence comes from Mongoliitalea sp., assembly GCF_054166905.1. Lineage (NCBI taxonomy): Bacteria > Pseudomonadati > Bacteroidota > Cytophagia > Cytophagales > Cyclobacteriaceae > Mongoliitalea > Mongoliitalea sp. Next base: position 24,017 of record NZ_JBSZCK010000021.1, read on the forward strand.
CGGTTTTCTACTAATGTTCGGAGATCCTTTTCATTTCTCCAAGGTACTCCTGCGATAAATTGTGAACTCATGATTTTTTTGGGTTTATTAGATATGTTTACTAGCTATGGGTTAAATTTTTGATTCACCCACCTTAACTTTTCCAAAGTTGATCCGGTGTTTAAGCAATCGATCGAATTCAACTATAAACTTTGGAAAAGTTTCCCTTAGTAATTTTTCTTACCGTCTTTGATTAAAGGATAAGAAATATAGTAATTATCAGAGGTTTAAGAAATCAATTTGATTAAAATTATACAAAGTTTACGGAATTTTCAGAGAATTTGTTGATTGAGGTATTTCGTTGCTTTGTCACTAGAGGTGGATAATTGAGCAATATGGGTTGACTTTTTCAAAATATTAAGTGGGAAATTTGAACAAATCCAAAATTAACCTCAAAATTATGTCAACATTAACATTATCTCAGGCGAAGCCTGTTGAAAGACCCAACATCAAAGAGAAGTATGACCATTACATTGGTGGTCAGTGGGTTGCTCCTGCATCAGGAGAGTATTTTGATAACATCTCCCCTATTGATGGGAAAGTTTTTTCAAAAGCAGCACGTGGTAACAAGCAGGATGTAGAAAAAGCCTTGGATGCTGCACATGCCGCTTTTCCTGCCTGGTCCAAGACCTCAGCCGCTGAAAGAAGCCGTATCCTCAATAAAATCGCAGATGTCATCGAAGAAAATCTCGAAATGCTTGCCCGCATCGAAACTATCGATAATGGGAAAGCACTCCGGGAAACCCGCGCTGCAGATTTACCACTCTGCGTGGATCATTTCCGTTATTTCGCAGGTGTCATCCGTGCAGATGAGAGTTCTATCTCCGAACACGATGAGCATACCGTCAGTATTGCGCTTCATGAACCGCTTGGGGTTGTGGCACAAATTATCCCATGGAACTTCCCCCTCTTAATGGCCACTTGGAAAATTGCCCCTGCATTGGCTGCCGGTTGCTGTACCGTAGTAAAACCTGCTGAGCAAACACCTACCAGCATTATGGCATTGATGGAATTGATCGGAGATTTGCTTCCTCCGGGAGTTCTGAACGTGGTATCGGGATTTGGCCCTGAGGCAGGTAAGCCATTAGCTACCTCACCAAGAGTTGCGAAGGTTGCCTTTACAGGTGAGACTACTACTGGTCGTCTAATCATGCAATATGCTTCTGAAAATCTGATACCAGTAACCATGGAGTTGGGAGGAAAGTCTCCAAATATCTTTATGAAGTCTGTTGCTGATGCAGATGATGAGTTTTTCGACAAAGCTGTGGAAGGTGCCGTACTTTTTGCCTTGAATCAAGGAGAAGTATGTACTTGCCCATCAAGAATACTCGTTCACGAAGATATTTACGATAAATTCATGGAGCGAGTAGTAGCCAGAACCAAAGCAATCAAAATGGGCCATCCACTAGCTGAAGACACCATGATGGGCGCACAGGCTTCCAATGATCAATTCGAAAAGATTCTTTCCTACTTGGACATCGGCAAGCAAGAAGGTGCCGAAGTATTGTGTGGGGGTGATAAAGCTGCTTTGAATTCAGGCTTGGAAGGTGGTTATTACATTCAACCAACCATTTTCAAGGGTCATAATAAGATGCGTATCTTTCAGGAAGAGATTTTTGGTCCCGTAACTTCTGTTACTACCTTCAAAACTACTGAGGAGGCCATTGCTATCGCCAATGATACCATGTATGGTTTGGGTGCCGGTTTATGGTCTAGAGATGCTCATGAGTTGTATCAGATTCCGAGGGCCATTCAGGCGGGTAGGGTTTGGGTAAACTGTTACCATGCTTACCCTGCACATGCACCTTTCGGAGGATATAAGAAATCAGGTTTTGGTAGAGAAAACCATCTGATGATGCTTAATCACTACCGTCAGACTAAGAATATGTTGATTTCTTATAATAAGAATAAGTTAGGCTTTTTCTAAGAAGCGAGAAACTAGAAGCGAGCTTGTCTACCGTTAGGTAGGAGATTAGAAAGAAAATAGGAAGGATGAGGGATGAAGGATGAAATTGACAAACTTCATATTTATCTATCATTCTTTCTCTTGTTTCTGGCTCCTGCTTGACAAGTCTAACCTCTGAATCCTTGCATCTTACAGCAGGCAAGTCTCTTTCTGATTTCTAAATCTAAAATCTTTAATTCCTCCTATGGAAAACTACGTTCCTCGAGTTATTTTGTCTGAAGCAGCAATAGAAACCATCGATACCTTACGGAAGCGCTTTGGTAAGGATTTGATGTTTCATCAGAGTGGGGGTTGTTGTGATGGATCTTCGCCCATGTGTTTTGAAAAAGGGGATTTTAAAGTGGGGGCTAATGATATTTGGATGGGGAACATCTATGGTTGCGATTTTTTTATGAATCAGGATCAGTTTGAGTATTGGAAGCATACGCAATTGACCTTGGATGTTACGCCTGGAAGGGGGAGCAGTTTTTCAATCGAGATTCCGATGGGCATTCGGTTTATGATTCGATCCAGATTGTTTACCATGGAGGAATTGAAGAATCTCTTACCTACCAAAACTGGGGAGGAAATGATGGAGGAGGGGTTGTTATAACTCCTAATCCCTGTAAATTCAACTCCTCCGGAGTTGGGAGTACCAAAGTTGTAATCCATGCTTTTCCCCGAGTTGGCACTCGGGGCTAATAACCTGCGGTAGTTAACTCCTGTCGGAGTTGAGTAAGTCTTTCAATAAATAGGTGCTTCCTTGCTGAATTTACCTTCATTTAAAGAAAACGCTTCAAAATTAAAACCCATTGACATTTAATTTAGGATAACTTTTCCAAAGTTCAGTTATGTGAAACATGGTTGACCTTACTTGTTTAAAACTTTGGAAAAGTTTCATTCAACCCATAACCACATCTAAAGGACATTAAAAAAGAATAGGAAGGAAGTACCCAAATTTTTTTGAGGGAGATTTGGTCGTATACAACTACGCTTATTCATGAAAGAAGATTC
>NZ_JBSZCK010000022.1:0-6114 GCF_054166905.1 Mongoliitalea sp.
TATTTTTGATTCATTTTTTCGTGCCAAAAATGCAAGTACCATCAAGGGTACTGGTTTGGGACTGAATATTGTCAAAGATTTTGCAGATCGTTTAGGTATATCTTTAGTTTTTGATAGTCAGGAAAATCAAGGAACAACATTTACACTTAGCATTCCAATGCAATGAAAAAGAAAATTCTTTTAGTTGAGGATCAAGCCGAGCTGCGGGAAAATATCCAAGAGATTTTGGAGATTTCTGGATTTTACACAGCCGTTGCCAATAATGGGGTTGAAGCACTTCAATTGCTTGAAAAAGCAACCTTTGACTTGGTGATTTCAGATATCATGATGCCAGAAATGGATGGCTTTATGCTTTTGCAAAATTTTAGGGAAAAAGAGTATTGGCTCGAAACCCCCTTTATCTTTCTCACGGCCAAAATGGAGTATTCCAATCAACGAATGGGGATGGAGGCAGGAGCAGAAGATTACTTAATCAAGCCTGTAAAAGCAAAAGAGCTAATATCTGCGGTTAATACTGCCCTAAAGAAAAAAGAGAAAAGAGCACAGGCAAAAGCGTTGGAATTAAAAAATATTTTTGGGCAACAAAGAGGTGTTTTTTTTCATGAAATGGTGACTCCCCTAACCGGTGTAATTGCAGCTTTGGAGTTATTAAAAGAATTTGGCCAGACATTGCCACCTGAGGACTTTAATTTGTTTGTAGGAAATGCATTAAATGCATCGAGGCGATTGGATACTAGCCTCAAAAAGCTTCGTAGGTTTCAAAACATTGATTTATTGCAAGTTAATTTGCAAAATCACCCATCAATAGAGGAAAGTTTAAAGGATTTCATTAAAACACAGGTATTAGAACGGGAGTTGAAAATTACTATCCATCACGATTTTTCCTTCATGTTTACAAGTACACATCTCCATGAGCTCTTGGCATATTTGTTAAATAATGCTCAAAAATTTTCACCTGTTGATAGTTTGATAACGTTGGAGATTTTCGAAAAAACACTAATAATTCGCAACGAGCAACAAGTGATTCAAAATTTAGGTGCGGTAGTTCCAAAGCCATTTCAACAGTTTGCCAGGGAAAAAGAAGAACAGCAAGGACTAGGCTTAGGCATGTTCTTGGCCGAAAGATTGGCATTCTTAAATAAGGCTAGCTTGAAATTTGAAGTGAAAGAGAATTTAATATTTGAAGCCAAGCTTAGTTTTACAACTCAGAATTACTGACGAACCTGTTGATCTGATCGATTAGATCCTGAATGTAAATAGGCTTGTGCATTACTTCCTTAAATGGATGAGGATTTCCATTATTATCTTCTAAATAAGTACCACCCGTAATAGCGATAATAGGAATATGTTGAAAAGTGGTTTCTTGTAATTGATACGCTAATTCTACACCGCTAACCTTTGGCATCATAATGTCGGTTACGATTACTTGTACGTTAGGGTTTTCTTCCAATACTTCAAATGCATGTGATCCATTGGTTGCTGTAATGACGAAATGGCCTTTGGTTACTAATTGGGAACTGACTAATAGACGAATGATTGGATCGTCTTCTACTAAGAGTATTTTCATTTAATTTGAATAATTTCACGAAAGTAATACAGTCGTAAATAAATTACATAAAAGAATCGTTAAAAGCTATTTTCTGTAAATTAAGTGTTTAATTTTTTTTGGTTAAATGCCGGATGTTTACCAATAGTTGTGTACTGGTAATACACTATGTAAAGCTTGAATAGAGGATAAAATACTGGCTTAAAGAACTTGGGCTTTTTTGAGTGAGATGTCGAGTAAGACAAAGTTGTACTTGATTCATAGCTCATTTTTTCAGTTCTAAATATTGATGTCACCGAACTATATCAGTTTTCGTTTGATTTTTTTAATTAATTTTGAAAAACTATAAACCCGAATATCATGGCCTATTACTATAGACTTGGGAATATACCCCCCAAAAGACATACACAGTTCAGGCAGCCTGATGGTTCTTTGTACAAAGAGGAATTGGTCAGCTCCAAAGGTTTTTCAGGGATTTACTCCAATTTATACCATATACACAATCCAAATAACGTATTGAAGATTGGAAAGCCAACTCCCTATTCATGGGAACCTGCCAAAGATCATGGGCTCAAACAGACACATCTGAAGACAGCAGGGGTAGCAACTACCGGTAAGGATTACCTTAGTGCCCGTAAAATGCTGATGATGAATAATGACTGCATGATGGGCATCTGCACTCCAGAACAGCGAAAAATGGATTTTTATTTTAAAAATGCTGATGGAGATGAATTGATTTATGTGCACGATGGAGAGGGGGTCATGTACTCTCAGTTTGGTAAGTTGGAAGTTAGGCAAGGAGATTATATCGTTATTCCACGAACCACTATTTATAGGTTTGAATTCAAGGAAGAAGGACCTCTTCGCTTGTTGATTATAGAATCTCATGGTCCGATTGAAACAGTCAAGAGGTATAGAAATGAAGTTGGGCAGTTGCTAGAGCATTCTCCTTACTGCGAGCGGGATATTCGCCCTCCAGGAGCTTTGCTGACAGAAGCTGAAAAAGGTGAATATTTGGTGCAAATTAAAAAAGGGGGCATGTTGCATCCCTATACCTATGGACATAGCCCATTAGATATTGTGGGTTGGGACGGATACTTATATCCTTATGCATTATCCATCCATGACTTTGAACCCATTACTGGTCGTATTCATCAGCCACCACCAGTACATCAGACTTTCCAAGCTTGGGGATTTGTGATTTGTTCCTTTGTTCCTCGTTTGTTTGATTATCATCCTTTGGCTATACCTGCACCATACAATCACAGTAACATAGACTCAGATGAAGTCCTGTATTATGCCGAAGGGGAGTTTATGAGCAGAAAAGGAATCGACAGGGGAAGTTTTACCATCCATATGGGCGGTTTGCCTCACGGGCCACATCCAGGTACGGTAGAAAAATCTATTGGGGCCAAAGAAACACATGAATTGGCTGTGATGTTGGACACCTTTAAACCTTTGTTCGTCACCACCCAAGGCTTGGAATTTGTAGATCCTGCATACCCTATGAGTTGGTCGGAATAGATGAAATAAACGAGCAAAAAGGATTGATGTAAATATCAGTCCTTTTTTTGTACCTTTGCAGCCCTAAAATCAATCATTCAATAGCGGTTCAATTACCCGCTTTATCAAAAATTCATATGCAAGCAATTCAAGAAGCTGTACAAGCAGGGACAGCACTTCCGCTCATGGAAGCTTTTTATACCATCCAAGGAGAAGGGACCCATTCAGGAGTTCCTGCCTATTTTATTCGATTAGGCGGCTGTGATGTAGGTTGTGTGTGGTGCGATGTCAAAGAATCATGGGAAGCGGGTAAATGGCCTGTTGTTTCGGTGGAAGAGATTGTTGCAGAGGCATCCAAGTATCCTGGAAGGGTAGCAGTTATCACAGGGGGAGAACCTTTGATGTATGACTTAGGTCCCTTGACGGCAGCCCTGAAATCTTCAGGTTTCAAAACCCACATAGAGACTTCAGGCGCTCATCCTTTTTCGGGGGATTTTGATTGGGTATGTTTTTCCCCCAAGAAATTCAAAGCTCCCCATCCATCCATTTACGAGCAGGCAGACGAATTGAAAGTAGTGATATTTCATGCTTCTGATTTTCAATTTGCGGAGCAGCATGCAGCGTTGGTGAATAAAAATTGTCAAAAATTGCTTCAGCCAGAGTGGAGTAAACAAAATATTCACTTAAAAAGCATCATTGCTTACGTAAAATCGAATCCGATTTGGAATATTTCCCTACAAACGCATAAATTTATGGACATCCCTTGATGCCATGAAATCCTTTGCACTGTTCGTATTACTTATTCTGCAATCATTTGCTGTAAGTTCCCAGACCTACTCCATTATCGATAGTCGCGCTATCAAGATGCATCAGGAAGGGGATGAATTGGTGAAAAAGCGCATGTATGAGCAAGCAATTGAGAAGTATAAAGCGTCCATACAGCGGGAAGCTGGTTTTTTGGAATCCTACGTAAAGTGGGGAAGAATATTGCTAACACAAAAAAAGGTCGATGAAGCTTTGGAAGTAGTCCAACGGGGTGAAGCCAGGTCTCAAAATGCAAGTGATCAAGTAAAAGCAGATTATGGTTGGCTCAAGACCTACATATTTTTGGCTCAAGGAGCGTTTGATGAAGCTATAAGCAGTTTTGATGCTGTAAATAGCTATTTATCTCCAGCTTTCAAAAGCTCATTGGAGTATAAGGACATTCAATCCAGGATAGCTTTTATTCGTATGTCTTTGGAAAACAGGTTGGAAATCTCAAAGGAGCGTCTTCCTGAACCCCTGAATCAGTTTAACATGCAATATTTTCCTGTGCTTACGGCGGATAGTAAGAAAATACTTTTCACCAAACGGGACGGAACCAAAGACTTTCAGAAAGAAGATATTTTTGTAGCCTACCTGGAAGAAGATGGAGAAAGTTGGACTGATCCTACTAGTATCAGTCAGACAATCAATACTGCGTACAATGAAGGTACTTGCACGATATCAGCGGATGGAAACATTTTGATTTATACTTCCTGTGATGCTCCGGACTCATTTGGGAGTTGTGATTTGTATATTGTGTATCGGGTAAATGGAAAATGGCAGCGTCCCAATAATATGGGAAGGCATGTGAACTCCCGGTTTTGGGATTCGCAACCATCGCTTTCAGCGGATGGGCGTATGTTGTTCTTTTCCTCCAATAGAAGAGGAGGCTTTGGAGGGAATGATATTTGGTATACTGTCCGGAAAGCGGATGGTTCTTGGGCAGAAGCCAAAAACTTGGGCAACACTGTCAATACTCCGAGAGATGAGGTTTCTCCATTTATTTATTTCAACAATGAGATCCTGTTTTTTGCTTCTAATGGGCATATGGGATTTGGTGGATTGGATATATTTCTTTCGAGAGTGATCGATGGGGAGTTTGCACAACCGGAAAATATTGGATATCCCATCAATGATCATCGAGATCAGTTTTCCTTATTTATTACCGCACAGCGGGATTATGCCTATTACACTGAAAGCACCTTCCAAGGGCAAGATTTGGAACGATCTTTATTGTACCGATTTCCATTTCCTCAAGAGATTGCCTTGGGAGAAAAGTTAATTGTGACTCAAGGCAAGGTTTTGAACAGTAAAACGGGGCAACCTATTGATGCTAGACTTTCACTGGTAAGTCTAAGGAATGACAGTACACTGTATGAATTCAGAGCGGATGGGGCGACGGGTGAGTTTTTGATGTTGTATCCAGATAAGGACTTTTCAGGTCTTTATGTTGAAAAACAGGGGTACCTTCCAAAGATTTTTAATGTGGATAAAGATGGCTTGAAAAACAAAGAGAATCTCGAAATCTCCTTAATTCCTATTGCATCGGGAGAAGAGTTTGTATTTGAAAATATTTTCTTTGACTTTGATAAGCATGAACTTAAGTTGGAGTCTATGTCTTCTTTGAAGCGTTTGTATGATTTTTTGATTACAAATCCCAATGCAAATATTTACATCAATGGGCATACTGATAATGTAGGTTCTGCTGCTTATAACGATGCATTGAGTTTACGCAGAGCCGAAGCTGTAAAAGATTATCTTTCGAGTAAAGGCATAAAAATGGGAAGAGCGATACCAGTAGGAAAAGGAGATCGAGAGCCTATTCGTCCAAATGATACTCCTGAGAATAGGGCGTTGAATAGAAGGATTACTATTTCTATACAGTAATTCAGTATATTTTTTTTAGAAAGTAGGCATCAGATTTCTGCACAAAGGTTTAGGCTTGCGCAGAGATTTTTTATTTGTTAATCAACTTTTAATTAGAACGAATATTTTTCTCCTTAACTGTGCTTTGGAGATATAGTGCTTAGAAGCGAATTTGTAAAAAGTTATTTGGAGAATTGTAGTTTTTTTATTTGGTTTGATGACAAGGTTTCAAAACTTAAATAATTATAAAAAATATTATGTATATCCGTAATTACACCAGTAGCCAAATAAATATATAATGACAGTTAGTGACAATTGCTATTTGTGATCATTCAATGTATCTAAATTAGGTCAAAATAAACGGTTTTGACCATGAATATTGTAAACTTCATCAA
>NZ_JBSZCK010000023.1:0-130960 GCF_054166905.1 Mongoliitalea sp.
CATCCTCCCCTTTACCTTTCTCCTCTTCACTTTCCCCTTCAGAATTTCCCTCCTCGTCAGTACTTTCTTCAGAGCCTTCATCCTGACCACCCTCATCTTCCCCAGAATCATCGCCCCCTTGACCTTTCTCCTCTCCACTTTCCCCTTCAGAAGTACCTTCCTCGTTCTCTTCACCAGAATCCCCACTTTCTCCTTTTCCCTCGTCACTTTCACCTTGAGAGCTTTCCTCTTCAGAACTTTCCAATGTGGAAAAATTTCTTATATCAGAATAGGAACCAAATCCTGCTTCATTTTCAGCCCGAACTCTCCAGAAATAGATGGTGCCTTCGGATAGATCAGTCAACTGAATTTGAGTAGTTTGCAGGTTTAATTGGTCGCTGAATAGATTGGCAAATGCTTCATCAAAGGCAATTTGTACATGATAGGAACTGGCACGAGTTGTTGCTTCCCAAGATAGTTCCACGGGAATGGTAAGACCCGCTGTCTGATGACTTGGTCCAATCAAGGTGACTTTGCCAGGTGCCTGTAGCGTTTCAAAAGTGAATATTTCGGAAAACTCACTGCTACCGTTGGCATTGATTGCCTGAACTCTCCAAAAATAGGTTTGTCCGAAGGCAAGCTGATCCGTAGAGAAAGTAGGAGTAGTTAATTCGCTAAAATCTTTTAGTTCTTGGTCAAAGTTTACGGAACTGCTTACTTGCAAAATATAAGAATCTGCATTCGAAACCTCTTCCCAAGAGAATACCACGGCTTTTGAAAGCTGCTGCTGACCGTTAGCAGGATTGCTAAGTATAGGGGAAGCAGGTTTCTGAAGACTTTCAGGAAGCAGGTACAAAGCTAAGACCTCTTCCGCTGTTAAAGCCCGGTCATACAAGCGGAGATCATCCATTGTTCCGGTAAAGCGTTGGATAGTGCCCAGAGCTCCAATAACCAAATCTCCTCCTAAGGAAGTGATGTCACGTTCGCTAAAATTGGCTTGACTGTCTAATTCTCCATTGATATAAATTTTGCTTGAAGTGCCGTTAAAGGTAGCGGAAACATGAATCCATTGATTCAAGTGAGCTTCATAGTTGAATTTTGAAACCAATCGATTGGATGCAGTACCATTTCTGTTGACTCTAAATGCAATAGTTCCATCATTCTCTAAGGAGAGTTCGAATCCTTTTCCATCTTGGTTTTTATTCAAAATGGTATTTCTTCCAAAACGTGTTGGTTTAACCCATCCAGCAATAGTGAGTGCTTTTTCAAATCTCAAGGAGGGATTATGCGCTTTGGTAGCAAATCGATTGGTTGTTCCTGGAAATTGTAGCCCTAAATCGAGTACGGCATCTTCCCAAGCTACATCATTAGTATTTAAAAGCGTAGCATGATTGTTATTGCCGGAAGCATCAACTAAGGTGTTTCCTTGTCCTTCATCCATTTTCCAATGACCTACCAATCCTTCACTGTTGGTATTGGAAAAGGGTGCCAATAAGGTAAAAGAGCGCATCTCCGACCAGGCAGTGGACTGTTCATCCGAACCTTTGCGAATTCTCCAGAAGTAGGTCTGCTCGGCTGCTAAATCACTCAATACTAAACCTGCTCCCTCAATTCCCTTAACTTCTTTTACAAGACTTGTGAAGGTACTATCTGTAGCCACTTGAAGCTGATACGATTTGTTTTCATTCAATAAATTCCATTCAAAGCCTACCTGATCCGCAATCAAAACCTCATGGGCAGCAGGAGCAAGTAGGGTAGGGCGACCGGGTAAGGTCAATTCCAATGCATCCTCACTGACAATGCTATTGATATAGACTTCAATATTGGTGTACTGAGCATCTAAATCGTAGCCATTATGATCCTGCTTATTCGGATCCAACCCATGCGCAATTTCCCATTCATCGGGCATGCCATCACGGTCGGTGTCAAGAGGAGCGGGGAGGGATTGGAGGATAGGCCAGCCTCCAATATCTTCTTGGGAATCAATAATACCTTTGTAACCTGTAATTGAGTTGTTATATGTTACTGTTCCTGTTTTTACTTCATTAATTAATCTTTTATCGACGATATCCCTATTTAAACTAGCGCCAACAGAATTTAAAATTTCTTCATATGCTTCATGAGCACTTAATGTTTTGCTGTATAAGTTCTCTGGGATATAAAATGGGACCTCTTTTCCATTTGAGTTTTTATTTTTTATGGATTCTATGTATTGCTGAGTTAGTAATGTGCTTTCCAAACGTACACCTAACCATTGATTCGAAGCAATATCTTTAGTTGTTAAATAATTTCCACTTACAAAAAACTTTCCATAAGTAGTTGGGTCCGAATTCAGTCTTGTTGGAAATAGAAAATTTTCATAGTTGTTTCTTGAGTTAATTTCAGAAGTTGTACCAGGGCCTGGTTTAAAATATGAATTTGTTATATTAACTCTGCTTTTTGCACCGCCATCTATTGATCTAAATCCCCAATTGTAAACAAGGATATTTCTAATATCATGTAATCCGTCTTCTACCAATGGCGAAATAGCAGGGTTTCTAATTCTTGCATGAGCGTATAAGTTCTTATAGTATGAAATTTTATCACCATAATTTAAGGAGCCAAGAGGGTTATGTTTTCCAAGTGGTTCAGAAATTATGCTGTTTTGCAAAGTAATATCCCAGCCCCTTGCTATTGAAAACACCTCATCAGTTCCCCAAGAGAAAGAACAATGATCAATTATTATTTTAGTTCCTAAAACAATTGAAAAAGCATCTTCATCAATTGTGGGATTGGTTGGGTGATAGGCATAAAGGTCTCCTAATCGGGATCTTATAAATCTTACAACAATGTTTCCTGTTTCTCTTATGATTATAGGATAATTTTTTACGGTTATTCCATCCCCTGGAGCTGTTTGACCCGCAATGGTTAAATTTCCATTTCTGATAACTAATCTGCTTTGTAGTTCGATAGTTCCTGATACCTCAAATACCACAATTCTTGGTTCTCGAGCTTCTAAGGCCCATCTTAAGCTGCCAGGTCCACTGTCATTTAAATTCGTAACAATGTAAACAGCCCCACCTCTACCACCAGTAGTATATTTACCAAAACCTTCAGCGCCGGGAAAGGCAGGAATGTTTTGTCCGAATGAATCAAAGAGCACTAAGGTTAACAGACCGAGTAAGCATAATACCCTTTTCATGATTGCCTGCATTTATGTAAATGTTTTATTGAACTTTTTTAAGTTGGAGAGAGCTATAATTCCTGGATTTTACCTGCTATTTCTCCTTTGATAGTTCAAATGTCAGGCTCAAAAATGGCAAGTCAAAAGTCCTGATTTACAAAGCAAAATTGATGTGAACAAACGCATTTAAAGGGAATTATTTGTAAAATTAAATTTGTCGTTTAAAAGTATGGATTGAATTATATTCGTTTTTAATGATTTTAGGCCTGTTTTTGATCTTTTTTTGCATGTAAAAAATAAAATTTAATTTGTTTCAGAAGGTCCGTACATACTACCCAAATTGTTTTTTACAATTCAAAAAATGACCTTAAAATTAAGGGTTCTTTTTCCGAAAATAACAGAAGGAATATAGCTAGTTTTGAAATATTAGAATTGTACAATTATCAATAAAAACACCTACTTTTATTATGCCTTTTTTCAAAAGGATGCATAAGAAGGTATGGAGGAAAAATAAAGAAGAAAAATGACTTGTCTATTGGACGTTTGGTTAAAATCTCTCAACTCTTGAAGCAGACTAGCGATGCACTCTTTTTTTAAATTTACCTTTTAATTTCCAAAAAATTTAAATCAATCCGGGTAGGGGGGCTAAAATCCGAAATTTAAAGGGAGTATGCTTCCACAGAAAATGCGGTTTGAAAAGATCTGTGATATCCTGTTTTAGTAAAGTAAAATAACATCGACAGGATAGGTTACACAGTATCGATTGATTGCTTCAATCCATTCTAAATCCGTACAGGAGGGGTCAATAAAATCAAAACGCTCCACATAGGTAGAATATAAGTAGGGAATATCTCTGCGTTTGGAGAGAATATGGAGTCGAATTCCGCGAACTTCAGATAAACAATTAAGTACACTTTGAAGTGGGAATTTGTCCCCATCAGGGATCAATACTGTTAAAAAGTGCTGTTTTTTTTTCATAAAAACCTTCAATACAAATGTTAATTTAATGATTTTTGCGACTTATGGTCAAATTTATTTCTCATTAGTTAATTTTATTTCTTCCCAGCATTTAACACAATACTATTGATATAGACTTCTATATTGGTATAGTGAGGGTCTAAATCGTAGCCATTATGGTCCCGTTGATTCGGGTTCAATCCATGCGCAATTTCCCATTCATCGGGCATACCATCTCGATCGGAGTCTAGTGGAGCTGGGAGGGATTGGAGAGTAGGCCAGCCTCCTACGTCCTTTTGAGAGTCAATAATTCCCAAATACCCTGTTTTTGAATCTTTAAATTTTACTGTTCCAGATTTTACCTCTTCAATAAGACGTTTATCAATTGAATCTCTTTTAATACTAGATCCAACACTAACTAAAATTTCTTCGTAGGCTTCTTGAGCTGTTAAAGTTTCACTATAAAGATTGTCAGGAATAGGAAAAGCTGTAAGGTTTCCTTGACCATCTTTATTTTTTATAGAGTCTAAATATTGAAGGGTAAGGTTGGAATTTTCTAATCTTACACCTTTCCACTGATCACTTGATAAATCTATGGTAGGCATATAGTTCCCAGAAAGGTAAAATTTACCATATGTGCTAACATCTTCATTTATCTTGGTAGGACTTAAAAACTTCTGAGAAGATGATCCGTTTTTATCACTTGCAATAGTTCCAAGACCAGGTTTGAAATAAGAATTAATAATATTTACCTGACATGTTGCACCACCATCAATCGCCCTAAATCCCCAATTGTAAACTAGGATATTTCGAATATCATGTAAACCATTGGGTACAATGGGAGAAATAGATGGGTTTCTAATTCTAGCATGAGCATATAAATTTCTAAAATAAGAAATCCTATTTCCATAATTTAAAGATCCAAGTGGATTATGGTTGCCTAAAGGTTCTGCTACAATACTGTTTTGCAAGGTAATGTCAAATCCTCTAGCAATTGAAAACACTTCATCGGTACCCCATGAGAATGAACAATGGTCAATAATTATATTGGAGCCAGAAAAAATACTAAATGCGTCTTCATCAATTGTGGATTTAGTTGGATGGTTAACATAAAGGTCTCCTAATCTGGATCTAATGAACCTAATAATGATATTATTAGTGTCTCGAATTACAATCGGGTAATTTTGTACAGTGATTCCATCCCCAGGAGCAGTCTGTCCTGCAATTGTTAAGTTTCCATGTCTAATTGTTATTTTACTTTCAAGTAAAATGCTACCTGATACCTCAAAAACTACCGTACGAGGACCTTTAGCTTGCAAAGCCCATCGCAGACTTCCCACCCCCCGATCATTTAAATTAGTTACAATATAAACCAATCCACCTCGGCCACCGGAAGCATATTTCCCAAAGCCTTCTGCTCCCGGAAATGCAAATGGAGATTCTTGATGTTGGCCCATACAAAAACAGAAAGAGCCTAAAAAAAGGACTGCGCTTGCAAAAAATAAGATTTTGATAAACTGTAATTGATTCATTTGCTCAGCTGGGATAATTTTTCCAATAACACCCCCGTGAGTTTTTGATAGGCATGTTTTTCAGTAACATAAGATATACAATTTTCTGATAATTTTATGTAGGATGCTTCACTTATTGAATCTAAAAACCCTTTGATATCCCCTTCATCGGTGTAAACATATCCTAGTTGGTTGCTGTCTATAAGCTGATCAGGATTTACTAAGGTACTCGTTAGAATAGGGGTGCCTGTACTCATAGCTTCTAAAAAGGTGTTGCTGAACCCTTCGTAGCGGGAGGTATTCAATAAGAATTTGGCGGATGCATATAACTTAAAAATATCTGACCGCTGAACCTGTCCTAAAAACTCAACATTTGGCAATGCTTTCAATCGAGCGGCAAACTCTTCAGATTCCGGATCGAAATGCGATGTAGGGACACCAGCTATTTTAAACTGCTCATTAGGCAAAATGGAGGCTATATTAAATAAAAGCTGCAAGTTTTTTTGGTACCTAAAATTCGCAACCCAAGCGATATAACCCTTCATTTCTTTTTTGGGAGCAAGGTAATTATGCGTAATTTTTATTGGGTTATATAGTTGGAAAATAGGTTTTCTGGGAAATCTCTCGGATAATTTTGTGTGTTGAAAATTATTTTGGGTGAAAATAATGTCCGACCATTGCAAACCCAAAAATAAAAAAAACTGATGCGATTTGCTCGCAGTGTTCTTAAGACGCTCGTCTAAAAGATTATCATTAGAAATCCGAATAATATGTTTTACCCCAAGGGATTTACAGATGGCAGATAAAATATAGGACCCCCAAAAAGGCACTGACTCATATAAATAATCTGGTTGAACACGCTTAATCGCTTGGTAGATTTTCGGAATCCGATAGGAGGCCCATCTTATCTTTTTAATGCCTCGTTCCGAGTGATACAAGGGTACCAACTGAATCCAGCTGTAGCGCTCTTGTATAATTCGTGTATCTTCTTCGATATGGACTAGGAAGACCTCATGCCCCAAGGCTTGTAAACCTTCCATCCAAACTAGCGTTTGAACAGCCGCACCCCCAGAAGCCTTGCCATGCTCAACAATCAATTCCATTACAGCGGATTCAAAAAAAAGAAATTTTTTTTGGTCAATCGTAGTCCCCATTAATTTCAATGTCAATAATTTGGGTAATAAATCATTTTATCAAAAGTAAGTGCGAATTTAAGTTTAACCAACTTTTTTTATGCTTTAATAAATCTTTCTGAATTCAAATAATAACCAAGAAAGTGATTGCTAATCCAACAATTACATAAATATCATCAGGATATTGAAAACAGAAATTGTAATAGGACAAAATCCAATTTCCATCAAAAAGCTTACACAAAATAACCCTAACTGGCTGACTGACGGCAGTTGCGGGATGATATCCTTCTACCCAAAGAATCCTTCTACTCCATGAAGTGGTAAAATATGTTTTTTAATTTCTACTGCGCATTCCTTCCCTTAAAAATTAGGTCGCTTACTATATTGATTGATCTTTTGTAAAACTTTCTTATTCTGCTCCCGACTGGATTTCGTTTTAGTCCATATGATCAGACTTAAGGTGAGATATCCTGCAGCAAAAATTTCACCGCAATATTAAGGAGTACGGGTATCTTCTATCAAATAGTTTTCAGCGCTATACCCCACATTAAGCATCACCGGGGAAAATAATACCTCGTCTTTTCGCTGTTTTATTATTAATGCATTAATCATAGACAATTTTGGTGATTCTACTTTCATGCTTGTACTGTTCAATTCTTTTAAGAATTTGATCATCTACCTTGATCAATTCGCCTAGTCTTTTTGGTAAATTATCTTTGATAAAATTGGTTTTTTGCAGGATATACTCAAAATATTCCTTAAAAATCGGCAATTGAAAACCATCACTTTGCCTGTATTTAATAAGATGGTCAATTTCTATATTGATGTTCCTGATTTCCAACTTTAACCGATTGATGTGTCTCGTGAATTTACTATCAATAACATTAAAAGTTTCTTGAGAAAATATCAGGGAAGATTCCATAACCTTCATTTTTTCAAAATGTAACATGGACGGAACTCCTTTCTCAAAATCAATTGCTTGTAACACCTCGAGATTTGCTATGCAATGCCTAATTAAGTCTTCTAACTCACTCGTCAATAGTTTGAGTTGCTCTGTGTGCTTAAGCGACTTATCAGTTTTTTTTGTAACATAGCTACTGATCAACTGAAATACCGAAGAAATTAATATTCCTAAAAAAACCAGTAATATCTTTTCTGTATCCATAGGAAGGAATGGTTAGTTTTTATTGAATAATGGCCTTTTCACCAACTTGAAATTTTTAAATGCTCATTCTAAGATTTTTTTATTCTAGAGCTTAAGTATCGGAGCTATCATGTTGTAAGCCAGTAAGTAATCAAAGACTGCTTTGAATGTAGTGATTTAAGTTTAACAAATTTCAAAAAAATAGATTTTTTCAAAGAAAACTTGTGGATCAATTATACTGAGAATCCCAAGACCATGCAATTCTTTCATAGGATAGCTATTCCTATTAAAGGGATTAATAGCAGCAGTAAAAAAAATAGGAAAAAAGAATAGGTAAATACAGTATTTATAATTCTTGAATGTTTCTTGAGACCGTCAAAAAACTGATAATAAGCTATAAACGTAAAAACGACCGAAATAATTATTCTGACAATTTCTATCGTTGAGTTAGTTGGGAAGATCAAGGATAAGGGTATTGTCAGCAAAAAAATCAGGGTGATTTGTCCAAATAGAAAGGTATTTAAGACAACATGTTCTAGATAATTGAAGTCAGATTTTTTGAATGCCAAAAAAGATGAAAATGAAAAAACGGGTATCAAGAGAAGGGCGGTATAAGAATAATTATGAATGAACCATTCAAATATTTTAACCTTTTCCTCACTCAGATCTCGAGCGTTCTCCAGCGCATCTACAATTCCCAACAAACCTTCTTCAATAAATGGATTATTATTGATCTTGTGTTCTAAGAAGGAATATATAATCGATAAAATAAGTACATAGGCCACTGGCTTAAAATGCTTCACCCGTTTTCCCTCAACAAAGTCTCTAATGGATGTTCCTGGCCTTTTGAATAATTCCTTGATGGTATAAAATAAGCCTCCGTTTACACCAAAAATTGAGTTTTGAATTTCATTTAACAAATACCGGAAGTTTATCTTATCAGTATGTGAACTTTGTCCACAATTATTACAGAAAGAACCTTGATAGGTGTTTTCACAATTTTTACAAACAATAACGTTTGCCATTTCTAGTTGAAAATTAAAGGCCAAACATAGTCGAATAACAATTTACCAAAAATAATTCTGATTCCTACACCTATCCCTATTTTCAAAAATTAAGTATTGTATAGAGGTTCATTTTTATAAGGTAAATTAGTTTATTTGATTAGCCGCTTTCACTCCAGTAGCTAAGCAAATAAAAAAAATCATGATGTTTTCATTGTAGTCGTCCATTGACTGAGGTCGATTATCCGCAATAGCCTGGATGTTATTTTGACGCAGGTGTAATTACGGATAATCATAATTCTCTAAATCAAATCCAAACCCAACTCCTTCAAAAACGCATTATGCTCTTCCGTTTTGGCTTTGATGGTTTCATTGATTTCAGTTAGCTTGGTGTTGACGGCTTTGAGATCAATCTGCACTTCATCTTCGGAGGTGCTGACATAGCGGGAGATATTGAGGTTATAACCGTTCTTCTCAATCTCCTCCATGGAAACCTTCCTGGAATAGCGGTCTTTTTCTGTTCTGAATTGGTAGGTGTCTATAATCTCCTTCAGGTGATCTTCACTTAGGCTATTCTGTCTTTTGCCTTTTTCAAACTGCTCACTTGCATTGATAAAGAGTACATCATCCTGTTTCTTACATTTCTTCAAAACCAATATACATACAGGTATGCCTGTGCTGTAGAATAGATTAGAAGGTAAACCAATAACAGTATCAATGTGATTGTCTTTCAGTAACTTGGTACGGATTCTTTCTTCAGCTCCTCCACGGAATAAAACCCCATGTGGCAAAATGATGGCCATGGTGCCTTCTTTAGATAAGAAGTGAAACCCATGAAGCAAGAAAGCGAAATCTGCTGCTGACTTTGGTGCCAATCCATAGCTTTTGAATCTAAAATCTTCTGCCATGGTATCATTGGGTTCCCAACGTAAGCTGAAAGGTGGATTGGCTACTATACCATCAAACTCAATCTTCTTGGCAGGATTCATCTGATTTAAAGCATCCCATTGATTGAGTAAGGTGTCACCATGGAAGATCTCAAACTCAGAATCTTTCATGCCGTGCAAAAGCATATTCATTCTGGCAAGGTTATAAGTCGTAATGTTCTTTTCCTGTCCATAGATTTTGCCTACACTACCACCATGCTCTTTTATTCGTGTCCGTACATTCAACAATAAGGATCCTGAACCACAGGCGAAATCCAAAACACTGTCTAACTTCTTTTTCTTACCTGTAGCGGGGTCTTGGCTATCCAAAGTAACAATCTCTGATAAGATGGTAGAAATCTGCTGAGGGGTGTAGAATTCCCCTGCTTTCTTTCCAGAACCTGCCGCAAACTGACCTATCAGATATTCATAAGCATCGCCAAGGGTATCCGAATCTGTAGAAAAATCTGCAATGCCTTCTGAGATCTTTTGAATGATCGTACAGAGCTTTTTATTCCTTTCGGTGTTGGTCTTTCCTAGTTTTTCAGAATTCAGGTTGATCTCGGAAAACAAGCCTTGGAAGGAATTGTCAAACGATTCATTCTCAATGTACCGAAATCCTGCCTCAAGTGTCACCAGCAACTCTTCATTTTGGGTTCTGGCTAACTCTGTAATGTTACTCCATAGGTGTTGTGGCTTGATCACATAATGAACTTTTCTACGCATCTGTTTTTCAAACTCAGAAACATCCGCTTCATTAGCTGCATACCAAACCCCCAAAGCTGTTCGGCCATCTTTTTCTTTGACTTCAGGGTAATCCGATCCCAATTCTTTCTTGGCTGACTCTTCATAATTGTGGGATAGATATCTGAGAAAAAGGAAGGAAAGCATGTAGTCACGGAAATCATCCGCATTCATAGCTCCTCTCAAATCATCTGCTATATTCCAAAGGGTTTTACCCAGCTGAAGTTGTTCTTTTTGTGTCATTTTTAAGGTTATTGGCTGTTGTCATTCGTTTCTTCACTGGCTTTTATTTCATTTACCAGCAGGGTTTGCAGCTCATCTTTTGGCAATAAGAGTTGGTATTCGGCTACACCAATGGGTTTATTGATGTCTTGTAGGGCAATTTCTACATCCAAATGATCCTTATCGGCACATAGAATAATGCCTATTGATGGATTCTCGTTTTCTCCTTTTTCCAATTTATCAAGTAAGGAAAGGTAAAGATTCATTTTGCCTGCGTATTCGGCTTTGAAACTCCCAATTTTTAATTCAATGGCTACCAACGAACGCAGACCACGATGAAAGAAAAGCATGTCCACAAAATACTCTTTGTGGTTGTATTCTAAGCGGTGCTGGTTGCCGATAAAAGAAAATCCTTTGCCAAGTTCCAATATAAAAGTCCTGATTTTTTCTATTAATCGCTTTTCGAGTTCTAATTCTTTCACAGGTTCAGTAATTCCTAAAAACCCCAAATTATAGGAGCTTTTAAAAACTTCATTAACATATTCGGTACTGATCTCAGGTAAAGTTTTGTCAAAATTATGTGATTTTAATTGATTTTGGGTTTGGCCATAACTATCCATTTTGATGGCATTGAGCAACAAATCTCTTGTCCAACCTTTTGTGAGCACTTCGTTGGCGTAAAACGCAACAGCATCAAGGGATTGTATTTTGTCAAGTAACAGCAGATTGTGACCCCAAGGCAAAACTGCTACAGTCTGTAGCAGTTTTGGATCTGCTTGATAGTAACGCTCATAATAGCGTTTCATATTCCATAAATTCCGGGGAGACAAACCCATGTCGGGAAACTCATTTTTTAAATCTACAGATAATTGTTTTACCACGCCACTACCATATCCTTCTTCCATCTGTTTTTCAAAAAGTAATCTTCCCAAGCTCCAATACACCGAATTAGCTGCATTTGCCAATTGCTTAGCCAATACAGCTCGGGCGCTATGAATTTCTGCGATAGCCTCTCGCAAGATTTCACTGTACTCGTTTTGGTTTATTGTTAATTGCTTATTCATATATCATTTATCTTCGGAAATAAACCCTGCATCAAACCACCTGTTCGCACCCTGATTTGTTTGATTTTAGGATTCCCCGGTTAATACTAATCATATAAATCATTTAATCCCAAAAATCACAGTCCAGACAATTTTCCGCATCAATCCACCTGTCTGAACCATGATTTAGTTGATTTCAGGATTACCCTGATTTATTTTCCTACACTATTAATCATATAAATCATTTTAGAATTACCCTGATTTTTTTCCCATACCAGCAATCATATAAATCATTTAATCCCAAAAATCACAGTTCAGACAGCCTTCGGAAACAACCCCTGCATCAACCCCTTCTTATGTAACTTCAATTGTTCTATTTTCTCCCCTTGAGCAGCAATCAATTCATCAACAGCTGAAAGACAAGAAGCTATTTTTTTTTGTTCTGCTTTTGAAGGAATGAAAACTGTATATTCCTGCATAGAATCTTTGTCTCCACGTGGCATTTTAACACCTTTTGCACTTTCCATTACATAGTTAATAAAGGAGTCGTTTTTGATAGTAAATTCTAAAAAATCACAAACTACCATTGAACCTGAACGAAATACAAGTACATCATTAGACGCTCCGCCCATCTTATCTGACTTCCATACTTTTTTCAAATAAGGTCGAATATTTGATATTAGAATATCTCCAATTCTGAATTTTGTGAAATTCCCCGAAGAGGGTAGTTTTGAAGAAGTAGCCACTCCTGAATAATCAGACATCATATTTTCGGTACTTATATAACTATCAATTGAAAGTTCATTTACTGAGATTTTTTCATTTACAAAAGAAGAAACTTCTTTATCCCCCAACTTCTTCTCCACCCACTCCCCATCACCCTCAAATTCAGGAAATCGGTACTTAGGTACTGTTTCACCTTCCTGAGGAAAGAGGTTTTGCATCAAGCCTTTTTTGTGGTCTTTGAGTAGTTCTAGCTTTTGGCTGTGGGCTGAGATCAATTCATCCAAGGAAGAAAGGCAGGAGGCTATTTTTTGTTGTTCTTGAAATCGGGGGGTTGGAATTAATATTTCAGAAAATTGCTTGTAGCTTACCATTTTCCCGTCCCTTATGCCTTCTAAGTTTCGGTTTAGATCAAAAATAAAAGGGGTTGATTTGAAATACTGGCGATAAAAATGGTTTTCTAATTCAATTTTCTTTCTCAAGATAATGTATGCAGGACTACATAAACCCAAATAATTTGAGTATTCTATTCCTCCTTGAAATGACCTTAGGCTTATTATAAAATCCCCTTCTTCAACCACTTTATAACTCTCTATACTTTTGTCTGTTACAGAAACGTTATAATCAATCAAATCTCTTGGTATAGCCCCATGCTCTTGAGTAATTGCAAGTATGGGTAAGTCAGAATTGTGGTTTTTATTTGTAATTGGGTCAAACAATTTGTCTCCATTCAAATATTTCCACTCCCCATCATCCACAAACTCAGGAAACCTCAACTCTGGTACATTGTCTAAACTATGATTTTTTTGATTCATGTGATGGCTCTGATTTTTTTCTGTACTGTTATTTTTCATTTTAATCATAGTCCGATTTCTATTAAAATATTCCCCACCGAATTTTTATCCATCTTGGAAAAGGAAAACCTCTTTTTGCCTAAATTCTTATTTCCCCTGGCAGAGGGGATCATATTGGAAGCCAATTCATAGAGCCGATATACAGTAAGTGTGTTTTTCATGTAAATCATTTAATCATATAAATTCCATAAATCACAGTTCAGACATCATATGCCGCCAACCCCGATATCTCACACCCTTGGGCTAGTTTTTTTAACTTTGGTACTAAATCCTCCATCAATGCCAACTCCTTTACGCTGCGTTCTTTCCATCCCAATTCTTAGGAGCTTAATAGTTAGGCGTGTTTTTCATGTAAATCATTTAATCATATAAATCCCATAAATCACAGTTCAGACATCATACGTCGCCAACCCCGATATCTCACGCCCTTGAGCTAGTTTCTTTAACTGTGGCACCAAATCCTCCATCAATTCCAACTCCTTTACCCTGCGCTCTTTCCAACCTAATTCTAAGGGCGACATTAAGTCGGTCAGTTGCTCCCCATCAAAAATCATCCGACTCAAAATCTTATCTACAAAGGTTTTTAAGGAAGCTATTTCCAATCCAAATTTAGTGGCAATAGCTGCGATGGCCTTATCATTCTTTTCAAGCACAAATGTGTCATACCCTTTGCGCAAAGATGCTACGCTCTTGCCACTGTTCCAGTCCAGGCTGTTGATATAGTCTGTCAAATCTTCCTGCTCCTCCATCATATTGGAGTTGGACGTCAATAAACCAATGACCTGCTCTTTGGTCATCTTCTGCTTGGCAGGTTTCTGCTGTGTACTTTCTGCAATCAGATCCATGATGTAATCATAATCGATTACAGCTGAAGCAAACAGTACAAATTCAAAATCCAATTGCTGAACTTCAGGGGGAACTTCACCGTCTCCCTTTTGCTGGATTTCTCTCAGTTGCTTGGCTGTTTCTATATAGGAACTCCTGAATTCCAGTAATTTTTCTTTGGGAAGAATGGCTTCAATTTTAGCCTTATCTTCCTCTTCGATATCGGTATATTGATCTAGTTGGGTTTTCAGTCTCTGTACTTCTTTGAAACTCTTCACAAAAGCAACTTTGGCTGCATCGCCTTTCAGGTTATATACTTCCTGCGGTTCATAGACTAGATTATGATCCTCCATGAAATTCCCCAGTGCCTCCACTGCTTTTTGGTAGTACTCGATCACCTTAGGTGCTGGATCCACCATCCATATTTCTTTGGCCTTACCACTATCTTCTCCTGAGAATAAGGCAATGGCCTGATTGACGGCTTCCTGCTGGGATCTAAAGTCCAAGATATTCCCATAAGGCTTTGTGTCATTTAAGACTCTGTTGGTGCGGGAAAACGCCTGTATCAAGCCATGATACTTCAGGTTTTTATCTACATACAAGGTATTTAGGTATTTGGAATCAAACCCTGTCAACAGCATATCCACTACGATGGTAATGTCAATCTTATTCTTGTGGGGATAGTCCTTGTTACTGAATTTTTGATCTTTGATTCTTCGCTGTACATCCTGATAATAGAGGTCAAATTCCCCAATCGAATGATTTGTACCGTATTGAAGGTTATAATCCTCCATGATGGTTTTTAAGGCTTCTTTCTTTTCTTCAGGGTTTTGTTTGTTGTCTTCTTTTTCCTGAATAAGATCCTCCTGAATTTGCTGAATATCTTTATTCCCTTCCGCTGGTGGAGAAAATACACAAGCAATATTCAAGGGTACATAATCAGGGTTTTCGGCCTGTTTCTGTTGCTGGATTTCTTTGAATAGTTGATAAAAGGATATGGCATTGTTGATAGAGGCTGTGGCCATTACAGCATTGAATTTTCGAGAATTGGTCGCAGCATTGTGCTTATCCAAAATGGCTTCCACTACTGCCTGTTGTGCAATTGCTTCCCCTGGTTTGGCCTGTTGAGACCCTTTACCCTTGAAGTAGTCAATATGGAATTTTAGTACATTTCTATCCTCAATGGCGTGTGTGATGGTATAAGCATGCAACTGCTTTTCAAAAATAGCATCTGTAGTCTTGTATGAAGCTGTTTCTCCCTCTCGGATATTGTAACTGGCATTTTGATCAAATATGGGCGTACCCGTAAATCCAAACAGTTGTGCATTTGGAAAAAATTCTTTGATAGCTTTATGGTTCTCGCCAAACTGCGATCGATGACATTCGTCAAAGATGAATACCACTCGCTTTTTACTCAGAGGTTCCAAGCGCTCTTTGTAATTTCTCTTATTGGTTTCATCCAATGCCAATCCTAGCTTCTGAATGGTAGTCACAATCACTTTGTCAGCATAATTTGTAGAGAGCAACCTGTTCACCAAAGTTTCGGTATTGGTATTTTCCTCCACACTGCCTTCCTGAAATTTGTTAAACTCCTCCCTTGTTTGCCTATCTAGGTCTTTACGATCCACAACAAAAAGACATTTTTCAATATCAGGATTCGTTTTAAGCAGGGTAGAGGCTTTAAATGAAGTCAGTGTCTTTCCGCTACCTGTGGTATGCCAGATATAGCCATTCCCTCTGTTTTGCTGAATGCAATCCACAATGGCCTTTACTGCATAAATTTGGTAAGGACGCATCACAAGAAGCTTCTGTTCGCTTTCTACTAACACCATGTATTTGCTGATCATTTCACCCAAGGTACACTTGGAAAGAAACTTCTCTGTAAATGTCTCTAGGTGGGTAATCTTCTTATTGCCTTCATCTGCTAATTGATAAACAGGTAAAAACTGTTCATCAGCATTGAAAGCAAAGTGCTGATTATTGTTATTGGCAAAATAGTAAGTATTCGATCGATTGCTTACTATAAACAACTGCATAAAGCAAAGCAGGGTATTGGTATAGCCATTCCCAGGTTCGTTCCTGTAGTCCACGATCTGTTCCATGGCCTTACGTGCTGTGATGCCGATATTCTTCAATTCTACCTGCACTACGGGAAGCCCATTGATCAATAAGATGATATCATACCGCTGATGACTGTTTTCGGTATTGATCCGCAATTGACTGATGACCTCAAAGTCATTCTTACACCAATCCTTGATATTGACCAAGGTATAATGAAGAGAGGTTCCATCTTCACGCTGGAAGTATTGCCTTTCTCGTAACAGCTTGGAAGCCTTAAAAACATCAGGTTCAATAATCTCTTCCCTAAGCCTTAAAAATTCATTCTCAGTTAAAATGACTTTGTTCAGATGTTCAAATTTGCTTTTAAAATTCTGTTCAAGGGATTTACGGTCAACGATATCCGGTCTAAAGATATATTTCAGATCCGTAAGCTGCTTGATTAGATGTTCTTCAATGTGGTTTTCCTTGATCATGTTAGACAAAATAAACTT
Source organism: Mongoliitalea sp. (assembly GCF_054166905.1). Classification (NCBI taxonomy): domain Bacteria; kingdom Pseudomonadati; phylum Bacteroidota; class Cytophagia; order Cytophagales; family Cyclobacteriaceae; genus Mongoliitalea; species Mongoliitalea sp. The sequence continues at coordinate 16,781 of NZ_JBSZCK010000023.1, forward strand.
TAAAAAAGTAATGCTAGTTTAAGTAGCAATTTAGGAGAAAATAGGTTTAGATTGAATCAAAAGATCAAACTTCTTAAGTGATTAATTGACTTAGGTGATTTGTTGGATCAATAAGCAATAGGGGAGATCATACACTCCCCCTTTGTTTAGCTGGGCTGGTAAGCCTGAATACGGTGGATCGATTCGTTTGATTTTGGGTAAGCTCTTTTGGATAAATAAGTGAATTCAACAAAAAACAGTTTCATTTTGAATAATCGAGAGATTCACTGGCTGTTTCTAATCGTAATGTGGTTCTCTCGAGTTCAGGGATAGGTTATGAGAGGTTTAGGGGTTGGGTTTTCCTTTACCTACTCGACTGGTGGCTAGTGTTCTTGTCCACCTTGTCTGTAAATCATTGTATTTACTGAGTGGGATTGCATATTTTTTATTTTCAGAAGAGCAGCAGATTTTTTTATTTCCATTTTGCCTCCTTTGAAAAGGTGAAAGATCTTTTACAAGCTTTGCCTTGTGCGGCATGCAAATGTGCTTACACCAGTGCTTTGCTATTTCATTTTAATCTACCTATTAAATTAAAGAAGTTGTTTTTTATTTGTCTCTCAACATCAAGACAACTCAATTGTCGTGTTTTTGAAATATAAGTCAAGACTTCTTTAATGTCCCAAGGGTTAATTGGCTTTTGATTTACTTGTATAAATGGGCCGTCACTCTCTGTTAATAATCTGTCTAATGGAATTTTTGAAATGATATCCTTTCCATTCTGTGATTGTATCATTTTAGGATTTATTGAAAAAAAATATCCAGACTCAATGATTGAGTCTATTAGTTTTAACGAACCAGTGTACCAATGAAAAATAGCATTTTTTACTCTATATCTCTTTAGCAGTTCTAAAATCTCTTTTTCCGCTTTTCTTGAATGAATACTTAATATTTTTTTCTTGTTAGAAACAGCCTGCAAAATCATTTCAAATGATTCAATTTGAATTGACTTGGTATTTATTCCTTCTGATGAAAAGTCTAAACCTATTTCTCCAATGTAAGATGTTTTGTCAATGTTTTTTAGGAATAAATTAATTTCAGATTTATGGTTTTGTGCATACAATGGATGCAAACCCAAAGCAATTCTGCATTTTGAGGTTTTTTGAAAGAATGGAAAGCCTTGTTCAAAATGACTTGGAAGGTTTGTCATTGAAATTACACTTATTCCTTGTAACTCACATTCCTTCAGAATCTTTTCGGGGTTTTTATATAGGTCAATATGGCAATGAGTATCTATTAACATCAAACACTTGCTTTATTTTTAACATAGTTGTTACCTACTTTCTTAACCCAATTTTTTAACTCGTCTCTGGTTCTTGAAACTACGCTAACGTATTGATTTAATTTGGTTAAATTTTTCACTCCATTAATAATTAGTTCTTGCTTAATTTCTTGTTCATTTAAGTTTTTGTTTAAGTATTCCAGCATAGAATTTATGTCTTGAGCCATTTTCCTTTTTTCTTTAATAGGAAAAAGGTCATTGATAGAATTACCATATGTTGATCCATCAACCACATCTTTTAAGGCTGCTTGTCGGTAAACACAAGGCATACAAACACCACAGTGGTCAGCATCTCTAATTCGCCAATGTGCCCTATGTCCCCTTTTGCCACAAGAATTAGAATCTTTTATTAATGTCAACAAGCTAATTTTATCACTACATTCTGAAACCATTTCCCCTTTTGTTTTAAACTCATATGGATTTTCAATTTCCATATTTATTGACAGTTGTTTCAAGATACTGGAAACTGTTTCTATCACAAATGGGTGTGTAGTTCTAGTGCTACATGAACTTCTTCTAGATGAACTTAACGGATAGTTAAGTGACACTGTCCCATTTTCAGGAACAATTATCTTGCTTGTTTTCGTAGCTTGTGCAGCAACTAAAGCCAAACCAATAAAAAGAATCGAACGACTTCTAAATGTTGTCTCCCTTGCTAAATCTGATTCTTTTAGAAATACTTTAACTGATGGAATAAATTCAAATTGCAATGGGTAAAGTGATTGTAACTTAGGTATTATTTTATTTTGGTCTCCCTTAGGACCGTGCATTTGACTGTCATATTGTGAAGCAAATAAAATCTTATTGGTAGGATTTAGTTTTAAAAAGTCTATCGCACCAATCAATGAATCTAGACCACCTGAGAATAAATTTACTTGCTCAAATACGCCTGCATAATTACTTTTCAGTGTTGCTTTTGGTAAAGTTGAAACTTCTTGTCTAAAAGAAATTGCCCAATAATCACCAGTTAAAAATGAAAGTAGTTTTTCAAGGTCTTCTTTACAGCTATTCCATAAAGTGAGATTATGAACAGGAAAACTTACGCTTATTTCTCTTGACCATCCGTCTACTGAATTATTTTTTCTTTCTATAAATCTATCTATTCCATAAACAGAGGCACTAATGAAAAAAAAGTCATAAACCTCTTTGCCGACACAATTTATAAATGGTAATAAGTCATCTAAATCAATACTGAGCAATGAACTTTTGCCTGTACCATCTTTTATTTTAATTTCTCCAACCCAAAGGTTTTGTGGGTCTTTTTTCGCTTGGATTGTGCTAATGTTAATTTTTTTCATCGCAAATAATTTTTATAACTGAATCAAAAATCTTCTCAATTTCATTTTTACCCGATTCTCCTTTCCAATCAATTTTCGATACAGGTCTTTGAGTGTTCAGCACTTTAACTTGACCGAGAATATCTTCCTTAATGATTCTAAAGGTTTCTTTTGAATTTTCAGCTCCTTTTTGTTGTTCAATCTTCTCTTCAAATCTTTGTGATAGATGTTCGAAAATATAAAGCCCCCAAAATCTGCATAGCATATCACTTAGTCCCTTATCATCAACCATATTTTTTACTAAATCTTCAAATTTATCAAGGTCATTGTTAGAAGAAATAGCAAGTTCATTCATTACTTCGCAAGATGCTTTGTTCGCTGCCATCTCATCCATTCCCTCATTAGATTCACTGCAATACACTAAAAGAAAATCTATAACTTCTTGAAAGGTTTTGCCTGCTAATTTGCCAAAGCCTATTTCTACTAACGTTTTTTCTAATCCTTGACTTCCAACACTATTAAAAAACCCGACAATTCTGCTAGCTGATTTTCTTCCCGCCTTCCCAATTGAATTAGATTTCCCACTAACAATCTTAGATCTGCCGCCACCTGTTCTAACAAGATTCGTAAAAGCTGACTTTAGGTGTGATGCTCTCCTAATCTCAATTTGTTTGTAAATCTTTGATGCATCATCTTGGGAAATTGACTGATTCTTTTCTAACTCCTTTTCTTTTTCAACCGTTTTTGAAATATGAGTTATAGTTTTGCTTAAATCACCCCATTGAGGTTGATTCGGTACTCCTGGTGTCATTCTTTGAGTAGTTCCCATTACTTCTTTGGATTTAATGCTTTATAAATGCTAGAATCTTTTGAAAAATGCTTATAGATGCTCTCTATTTCTGCATTATTCTTAGCTGCTAATTGAAAATCACTTCTTAGGCTGAAAGGTATCTTAGTGTTATCTGCTTTGGTTATTGCTCTCAAATAAGAATCAATCGCTCCATTGTTTCTATGATTCATCATTTCAATAAAAACCTTATGGATACTATCATTCTCAGGGGTTTTAATTAACTCTTTCTCCAAAAGGTTGAGTAGCGTTTCAATTTCTGAATCATTTAGCTTTCCAATTATTTCCTGTTGAACTGCTTTATTAAGAATACTACCTGACCCGTGATTAATTAATTTTCTGCTTAGTGCTCTAATATGAGGTGGAATTAAAGAAGCACCACTTATTGTAGTAGAAAGTTGGTCTCTTGAAATCCAATAGTAATCTCTTAAGTCAATACCAGAAAGTTTAGGTTCTGAACTTAACCATTTGATAATTTTTTCAGACGCCCACTCTGCGGAAAATTGCTTTTTGATTTCGTCAATATTGTTTTGCGATGCGAGTTCTTCCAGTATTGAAATTTGCTTTGGTTCACCTTTTTGAGAAGTTTGCCAATTGTATAGTTCTTTAAATAGGTTTGTTGTTGAATATTCTAAAACCATTAATTTAGCTAGTACATCAATTTTAAATTCTGCTATCCTAGCAACTTTTACAAGTCTATTGCGAAGGGTAAAAGTGTTCAAAAATCTTTTTATCTGTCTTGGGTTGCCTTTAAGACCTTCAGTTATAATTGGAGATAATGAAGCAATAAGTGAGATACTTTCAATTAATTCTTGTTTCTGTTGAGAGTTTGCAAATTCTTGAATATCACCTAATCCAAACACATCGTATCTATTAGTTTCTCTGTTTTTATTAAATGCTGTTATCACTTTAACAAAATCATTTCCCATTATTTTCTTGCAATAAAGAAGAGTCAAATAAGTTTCAACCTCATTGTCACTTAATTTCGGTAAGTAGTACGGTATTTGAATCAGCTTTTCGAGGTAATCACTAACAATTCTCTTATTTCTGCTGTCAGGGTCACTTGAATTTTCAATATTATCAGTTTTATAACGGTGTTCAATTGCAAATCTCACTATCCTTGGGTCAGCACCAATAACAAAAGCTGTTTTCTCCACATTTAGGAATAGCTTAATCGCTTCAAGGTTTTCTATCAATCTATCAGGAGTACATCTGTCCAAATCATCAATGATTACAACAAGTTTTTTTATTCCTGATTTTTCAATCATTTCGTTAAAGTCTTCACGAAATTCTCTAACTATTGTGATTTCTTTGTCTTCATTTTTTTGAATTATATCTTTTAAAAAGTCTTCAACATTATCACCTTTTAATTTTTCTGCTAAGTCTTCTTTACTAAGTTGAGAGAATTCATTAATCAAAAATGGCAATAATGAAACGCCTCCAGATAAAAAAGCTGCTGCACCGGGTACAATCACTTTTTTAAAACTGAGCCCAAGTAATCTCATCCATTTAACTGATTTTAAAAGTTTAGCCGTTTTGTCTTTGACTTTATTCCCAATGGTTTTATGCTTATCAAAACTTTCAATAATAGATTCTAATAATGCTGCTTTTGCATCATCATAGCCTTCAAAAACCCAACCATTGAAATACAGGACAAGAGTATCGTCATTTAAACCATCGTCTTTACCGCCTGTTAATTCCTTTTCAACAATTTTAAGAATACTAGATTTTCCACTTCCCCAATCTCCAAAAACGCCTATCGTTACAGGTAGTACTTTATCATCTTTAATAACGTCTACTAGTAAATCAGCGTGAACTTTGAAGCCTAAAAGATCTTCTGATGTTTCATTGTCTGCCCACATAATAATGATTTTTTTCTGTTTCTATTTTCAGCACAAGTCTGTGAAAGCTAGCTAATTTAAGATTAATTTATTTTGTGCGTTGGCAAAAAATGGCTCTTTTGGTTTTGCGAAGGGTCGGTTTGTGTGTCGGGCAAAACCAAATGTGCCATTTGTGCGGTGGCAATAAAATTGAATTAAAAATATGTGCGATGAGGAAAATAAAAAATACAGTAGGGAAGGCAATGAGTGTCGGCATACTCGATGTCCGTTTGAAATATGGGCTGTATGTTGGTCACCTGTCAAAATGGTTTGTCTTTCTTAATTCATTTAATTTTTTGTCGTCTGATTAATGGTTGCACTGTGGTCCTTTAGGCTTACTGGTCACGGTTTGCTTCATGCAATCAACTGCGATATTCATACCAAATGGAACAAATTGCGTACGTCTTTACGGATCTAACCAATTTACTTCCAAATCTACCCATTCCCCATTACCTAAAAAATACCCACATCAGGGTATTTTGAACACGTAAATTTTACATTCATACATATTATATTATTAGTTTAATTTTCACAACCCTGAAAACCTATGAAAAAAAACTATTCATGCTACGATTGCGGGATCGATACCAGGAAAGGAAAAAGTAATTTCTTCACTGTAACCGAAGAATTATGGGAGGAGTATGGAGTAGGGGAGGCACTAGAAAAGGAGGTTGGGCAGTAGCTCAGAGCCCCATACTAATCACTACAATAACTTTATCCCGCTTAAGAAGAAAAGGTTGCGAATCTATGCTTTGATGTGTTTTAATTTTTTTGAATGGTCACATCGAATCTCGCATATTCGATAGAAAGGTCTCTGAAAAATAATTTTTGAATGCTCGATTTCCTATTACCTCAAATCCTACCTTTCATATCTAGGCAGGCGCAACCTACAATCCAGTGAACTGGGAACGAGCGTTAAGAAATCTTCCCGTGGAAGATTTTAGTGAGGGGCCGGGACGAAGGGATGGATATAGACCCGTTCTGCCTGTCCCGAGTACCGGGATACGGTGGTGTGAGACCTGCCCGACGTTCAGGCGGGGGCGCACCTCGCTACCTTAACGGTTGGCAAAGCCGTCTACTCAATTAGGCACTGGCTTTTTTTACTTTATATTCTTCCAAAGTCGCAGCATTTTCAATTTCAGTTTTCAATTGTTCCATCAATTGTTGTGTGTCTTGATGCATTATATTATAAGCGTCATATTCAACACGCAAATAATCTCCGTGAGCAATATTATTTCTTGAATCAACCAAGTCATTGATTAGGCTCTTTTTTTGAGCGAAATTTGATTCGTCAATCCCAATAATAAATAAAATCTCTTCTAATACACTATAACGAAGGTTTGATTTAGTTTGGATTACGTTTTTTGTTAGTATATTGGAATTTTTATCAATTTCGTTAATTAGAAATTCCACGGCTTTAGTGCGTTCTTCAATGTTTTTTATTTCTAAATTTCCTAAAGTTTTTGACAATGAGAGCGCAATGAACTGTGGTTTCAATTCATTATGTTTGAGATACTTTTTAGCTACAAATTCTAAATATAACTCACAAGATTTTTTAACGAAACCCTCCCAATGAGCATATAAAATTGGGACACTAAATCTTAATGCCGCACTTTGTTTTGGACTTGGGCTGTTCGGAATTTGGTCTTTAATAATTTTTAATTCTTTTCGTCTCCACGCATAGTCATTACCAACTAAATCAATGAGTTCGTTATATGTATATGGTTTTCTAGCCATTATTTTGCGAAATAAGCTTTAGAGAAGGGAACAAGTTTAGGAATTCTTGTTTTTGCGTTTGAACCAGAGCCTGAAGTTTGGTTATAAGTTTCTTGGTTGTAGAGTTCTTGAATTTTTGTCTTTATTAAGTTGTCTTCTTGGGGAAGATTATAATCAGAAATGTTTTGGGCTAAACCAATCGCAACAGCTTCAAATGCAGATTCTAAAAATTTCCCTTTGAAGTCATTGCCGTTGTATTTTTTAAATGATTTCTCTCCTAATATTCTGTTTAGCGTGGCAAATGTCAATTCAAAATTTACTTTGACTTTTTCAAAATCAAATGTGTCGCTATTTAATATATCTTCATTAATGTCATCAAGAAAGTCTCCAACATCTTTTTTGTTGTTGTAATCATATTGAGTTAAGGAAATAAATCGCAGAAGTAACTCCATATGATACTGTTCATCATAAAGTCTGTCTGAAAGTGATAAGGTTTCAAGAAAATCGGTATTTTTTGATAAGTCCTCGAACCATAAAAATCTGTCACGATTAATCATTAACATCACATTGTTTCGAACTTCTTGATTTGACGCGTTTGAACCGCCTGTGTTCAGTCTTTGAAAAACTTCAAATTTTGCTCGTTCATCAGATTCACTTAAAATGATTGTTAAATTAATTTTTGCTCGTTTAATGGAAAGTTTTAAGCCCGCTGGCAATTCTTTAGCTCCATCCTCCCATTTATAACCTTCTAAACTTGGAATATATTTTGTTCCTTCCAAAACTAGAGGTTCAGTATCTTTTAGAACGCCAAAAAGTTGTAAAATAGTTGAAACTCTTTGCAAACCATCAACTAATTCCCAAATTCCATTTTCATCTTGATAAACGAAAACGGATGGAATTGGAATTCCTAAAATTATAGACTCTACAAGTTTAACTTTTTGTCCGTGAGACCATCTAAACAGGCGTTGATATTCTGGTCTTATTATAATTTCTTCATTTTCATAAAGATTTACTAATTCACCAATAGACATCGCATAGCTTTCAGTTTTAAAACTGGTTCTCTTTTTTTCAATTTCCTCTAATAATTTATCCATTTTTTATTGTTTTTTAAGCTTGTGCCTAACATCAGACCGAGAAAAAAGCCACTCCTCTTTCTCATTTCTCCGCTTCTTGCCTCCATCTAAAATTAATAAATTTAGCAATAGTTAGTTCTAAGATTATAAACTTATTTCTAAAAGCCACATACAAGGAAAACCGATTCTAAGTGACCTTTTCAAAACAATATTCCGGACCATCTTCAACCCTCAATACCCAAATATTATTAAGGCATGAAAAACCGCAATTATAGTCATCCAAAACTAACTGGATTTTTCACCCAAAAGGAATCACTCCAAACTTTTAATCTCCGTAAAAACCGCCTCCTAACCTCTTGTAGTGCTAATACTGTGGGATCAATTAGGTCACAGAGCCTGCCGAAGTGGGGGCTAATTCCGATATTTAGTTACTGAGTCCGGTTGAAGAGCTTGTCGAATCATATCGATGTGCCGCTGTGCTCCAATTCAGTTTAGCCCTTATATGTTATGGGCAGTTATTCTTTTTTTAGCTTCATTTTTATTGATTCGATAAGTAGTTGGATTTTCATTTCGTCTAAGTAGTTAGCCACAAGTAATTCTAAGTTTGCTTGTCTAATAGTGGATGGAACCTTTCTGAATAGCTTAATATCTAAATATGTACTTATGTTTTCTTCATCCTCAGTGTTAAGATTAAATAGGTTTTCAGAAACTATTTTGCTAATGTCAAAATAGCTAATCAATTCGTCAATGAGTAATAATGAGCTTTCTGGAACAACTTCTTTTACTCTCCTTGAATGTGCTGTTTCCCCAGCTTCTTTTTCTGTAATGAGAATATAGCTTTTTGATATGTTATGCAATGATTTTATGAGTTTTTCAGAGAAGAATGGACCAATTGAAATGACGTCTAATTTCTCATAGTCAAAGTTAGAGTACCTTCTTCCAATTAGTTCAAAAAATAACTCCTCAAGTTTACCTTCCACAAAGATTGCCAAGTTATTTTCTGACCCTTCTTTTACTTTCGATTTTTGTACCGCATCGTCAAGTTCAGGGTAGTGCTTGTCAATTCCAGATACATTCGATATTCTAGCAAATAATGGAAACCAACCATGGCTTTCTGTCCAAACAGAATTTAATGTGCAATTCGGGGTATTGTAGTAAAATGCGATTAAAGCTCCCAAGCCCCCATAACCGAGGCCACGATATTTAGCAAACTTCTCAAAATATAGTTTTCTTGTTGAATACGGTAGACCTTCGTAAAAGTGTGAGTCTAATGAGTTCACGGTGTCTTGTTCATCGTATTCCAATGCTGAAAACACATCAGCTAATTGAGTTGATTGTATCTTTTTAATTCCTGATTTGAATCCAATTGCGGTCAAAACAAAAATATTCTTTACGCCTAATGGGATTACCCTCTCCGCAATTTCAGTTAATTCTTTCGATGATTGGTCTCCTGTTGCAATTATATCATCAATTAAGACAAGGTTTTCAATTTTACCCTCTTCAATATATTTAATGCTGTCCTCATCCAAAAAGTTGGCAGAAGCCAATTCATTAATAAGTCGAAAATTATAAGAAATCATGGCTCCGCTTTTACTTGCCCCTCCAATTGAAGCATACATAGTATTCTTCAATGATAAATTAATTCCCTTAGCTTTAGCTTGTCTGTTTAACTTAGAGTATGAAATTGCCAAAGCTGAGTTAAGTTGTTCAGCCCCAATAACGTTAAGGTTTTTTAGTATTCGAAATGCTAAATCAAAATCTTCGTTATCAAATTGAAGCATCCAGTTTACCACTTCATCAATACTCTTTTTTATTGGCCATGATTCAATAAGGGATTCTATTTCCTTTATTTTACGTTCAATTTCAATTGGGTATTTCATTTTGTTTTCGTTGATTATAGTTGCCCATAACATCAGACCGAGAAAAAAGCCACTCCTCTTTCTCAGTTCTCTGCTTCTTGCCTCCATCTTAAATTAATAAATTCAGCAATAGTTAGTTCTAAGATTACATACTTATTTCTATAAGCCACTTTCAAGTAAAAATCGATTCCAAGTGATCTTTTCAAAACAATTTTCCGGACCATCCTGACCCCTCATTTCCTAACTATTAATGGAAAGTGAAAAACTGCTATAAAATTCATTCAAAATCAACCAGATTTTTTCACCAATAGGAATCACCCCAAACTTTTAATCCCCATAGATAAACCTCCTCTTAACCCCGCAACGTCCCGATAGCCATCAGGATCAACAGGGGCTAATTCCGAAATTCCGCTGTGCTCCACTTGGGTTTAGCCCTTATATGTTATGCACTGGCGTTTCTTTATTCATCATTTTTTTTATACATTTTTATGATTTTTGTGCTATCTATTTTTACCATAATTGTGTCAGTTGAAATAGTCTCTACACTCCTAGAATTTAAAGTATCTGGCATTTCAAGTTGAATATCTTTTAAATTCAGTATTTTCAGTTCGATTGGATCTTTTTTTATTAAAAAAGTTGATAATATTATCAGAACTGTCATTATGCCAAATCCAAAATTTGCTATTTCAAAACATCTAGCTCCAAAAATCAGGTTCTCACCTTTAATATTATCAATTGGAGCGGTTTGATTGACAATAAAATTTAAGTCTCTTATTTCTTCATTTAAAAAATCTAATTCTTTTTCTGCTCTATCTTTTTTAGTTACCGTTGTTGTTCCTCTTGTAGCGTACTGATATTTATTGATTTTTAGTGTTTTAGTTGCGTGGAAGATGGTCAAAAGATAATGGGATAAAACAAAAAGAAATACTAAGGTCAAAGGGATTTTAATTATCAAGGTTATACCATTAAAACTATCAATCAATAATGGAACAAATAACGCAAAAATAGAAGCGACTATACTTGCTTGTCCAACAAGTTGAGAGTTCTTTGTTTCTATTGTATTTCTTCTTTCCTTTTGATAAGAATCTATTTCCTTCAGATAATCTAAATATCGTAATGCAACTTTTATTGTTGGTGCATCGGAAAATTGCTGAATTTTATCTTTTTCAAAATCAACATCCTTTATTATACCGATATACTTAAAATATTTCATAACCATCTATTTTTGTTAAAAAATTAATAATTTCATCCGATATTTTTAGTCCTGTTTCCATTTCAATCCAAGCCCATTGACCATTTGGATTTATTTCAAGAAAAATATAATTCCCATTTTCATCAACTATCATATCTATTGCTCCAAATGATATGTTTAGTTTTTTTAATAACACTATGCACTTTTCTTCGATGTCATTTGGTAATTGGACCTTTTGTATTGGAAGCTTTTCTCTCCTCCAATCTACTTCAGTTAATTTGCTTTTTTGTGAATCTATTTTAACAGAAAATACTTTATCTCCGACAACGGTAATTCTAAGTTCATATTTTTTAGCCACATATTTTTGAATAATTGATGGAGTCAGGTCGAACTCGTCCAATTTATTAATTACATCTTCATTGATAATATTTGTAAATATTGTCTTAGTACCATCATCAAGGTCAACTCTTCCTTGCCTTATTGGTTTGATGACTGCTTTATTATTAGAGGATATTATGAATTTTTTTAATTTCAGGTAATTGTTTGTAACAATTGTTTCTGGAATAGAAAAGCCTAATGATTCGGCAACTTTTAATTGCAATAATTTATTCTCTGCTCGATATACATAATAAGGTTTGCTTAACCACTTTTTTGCATTGATAACTTGAAAAAGATTGTCGAATAATGTTTCATAATCACTAAGTAAAAAAAGCTTCTCACCCTCGTTGTTTGCATTTACATCAGGGAGTTTTGTTCTCCGAAACCAAACAGAATCAAAATTATTAACATTATTAATAGAAAGATTAAGTCTTGGAGATAAAGTGAGTGTAAATTCATCTTTAAAGATATCTTCGCAATTAAGCCTTAAATAACTTATTTTATTTGTGTTAAGCTTCTCAATCACAAAATCCGCGGTAAAATCCTCTTTATGTGTAATTATTAAAATCATTTGTCAGAATCTACCGTCTCAACTGATTCAGTAATCGTTTTCGTATCCATTAATAATTTCAATCTGCTATGGTTGTGGTCACTATCGCTTGGTTCTGTTGATGTAAATATTTTGGTTTTGTGTCTAGTAAATATTTTAATTTAAGCTGGTAATCTCTATCAGAATCACTTGGTTCTCCTGAAGTTTTTGTAAAAGTCTCAGTTTCCATTGATATGTATTTAATCGCTGGAATAGTAGTTTCTTTTATGACAGTGAGATTTTGATTTTGTGAATATTCAACTAGAGAAAAATCTAGTTCTTTAAGTGATGGCTTTTCTGCGAAATGTAAAATTAATGGTTTCATATTTTTTGTTTTGGGTTGCAATGTTTCTTTGCGCTTGTGCATAAATTAAATATATATCTGAAAACCCAGACCAATTCCTCAGCTAGAGAATATAAGTCAAGCTTTTCCAAATCTACCCATTCCCCTTCACCTAAAAAATACCCAGAATTGGGTATTTTGAACTCGGAAATATTACATTCACACTTTTTATTTTAGTAAATTAGTCCTCATAACCCTGAAAAGCTATGAAAAAAAACTATTCATGCCAAGACTGTGGGATCGATACCAGGAAAGGAAAAAGTAATTTCTTCACTGTAACCGAAGAATTATGGGAGGACTATGGAGTAGGAAAGGACTTTCTTTGTTTGAGTTGCTTTGAAAAAAGATTAGGAAGACCTCTTAGAAAAGAAGACTTTTTAGTCAGCTTCTTGAATTATGTAGCTAATCCAGTGGTTGCAAAAATTATTAGTCCAACCGAGGAGGAAATGAATTCAATATTGGAAAAATTTAATAATCAAGATTAGTGTTACTTCTGCTTTTTGGGTAATTCTTCCCAAATAGATTGGTCAGGAATAAGGTCTTTGGGAGAACATTTCATTTCAAATGCTAACCTGTTTAAATGATTTAAATTGTATTTACTCGGCGATGAAGGGCTTTCAATTTGCCCAATAAAACCCCTTGAAGTTTCTAAAAATGCAGCAAAATCATCTTGAGAATAGCCTTTACTAATTCTAAGTTCTCGTATATGATCTATAACCGCAATATCAAATTTGCTTTTTTTCCCCATTATTATTTGCAAATTCAAAAAACTTATTTAGTTTTACGCTTAGTTATATCTAAGCAAAATAATTAAGAGTTAATTTTCTCTTTCAAGTTGTTTAGATTTGCGATACTTCCAATTGATAGCATCGCACTTAACGTCTCGAAACTGAAACCTAGGAAATTTCAATGAACACGAGGCAATAAGTGAAATGCTCACGCCATTGGCGTGGGCTCACTTGTTCGTGTTCAAGGTCGATCCTAGGTACCTAGTTTTGAACAAGTCGAGTTCACGCCTCTTATTTTTGTGGTTAGAACTTTTACTTACAGAGACGTTCCATATAAATTGAAAATGTCATGGAACAGCAAACGAGTCTTACATCCTTCTGCAAAAGTTTCCCCATTACTTTCGGGGGAGGAATGCATGCGGATTTGCTCCTGCATTTTTCACGCACATTGACCCTATTTGAACTTTTAAAGAACATCATCAAATCTCCGGTTTGATGCTTAGCCCTCGGTAAGGAAGGGGAGGTTGGCTTTTTTTGCCGTACGTCCGGATTTTCCCTGTTCCTTGGTTGCCCCTACTGCTGCAGAAGTCAGGGGATCTGTATTCACTTCATTTCTTACGGTTCTTATACAGTCTCCAGAGACTGAGGGGAAAAATACTGTCTTCACAGCTGTGACAATCGCTTCCCGAACCACCACCGATTGCATGAAAAAAATCATTCATTCATGCTTCCTGGGATTGCCATGCCTCTACCGAAGTATCTCAGCAGACCTCAAGGGAATCAATAACCCCAAAGCCTGTAATGAAACTTCCTTGAGAGCTGTCATATTCCTGGGAGCAAATTATCCCTGCCTCCTGAAGATAGCACGAAACTTAACCCTGCTGCACTTCCAGGTAATCCGCAGATTTTCAATCAAAAACACCAAATAAATCAACAACACCATGAACACAATCCAAAAACCCAGAACCTAGCCAAAGTTGCTTACCCCACAGGCTCCCTGAAACTCTCCTCATAAGGTTAACGATCAACCAAACCCAAATGTAGCTAGCGGATTCACACACGGTGACGGTACTGCACAGGGAGGGAAGCTCGCTTCCAGGCCGGAGGATAAGCTCTTGGCGGACTTTCGGTCTCCTTCAAAAATATCACTTCACTATCAAGCAGAAAGTAAATAAAGGTAATGAATACTATCGGTCCATTTAGGAATACTAAGATGACCAAGTAAGCCAATTGCTACTGACGCTTTTTACTACATAATCGTATGAAACAGTTTTACTTAATTCTCATCTTACTAATGTCATCAAAATTTGTTTTGGCCCAGTCTCTTAAGCCGGAAATAGCTGGGCAAAAGCCTCCGACGTCTGAAAATCTAGCTTTGCCTTTTTATCTGATTGTAGAGGTCAAAGGCAGAAATCTTTCAGATACGACGTTGACCATCTTTTTATGGGAGCAATATATCAACACAGGCTTTCAATCATTACCTCCAGTGATTAATGAGCTAAGTCCTAAAAATGGATCTTTCTTTTCGGGAAATATAGGAGCAAAAGTATTCGAGTTTACTTCAATTCCATTGAAAACTCCTTCATTAATTAATGTGTCATACGAGTTAAATTATTTACTAAAAGACTTTTATGCTTTTCCCGGGGATACAGTCAAGCTAGTGGTTGAAAAAGACCTGTCAAAGACCTACTTCATTGGCCCCAACGATTTGAATTATCAAATCCAACAAGACTTTGATCGGGAACTTCGGAAATCCTTCAAACTCAAAACGCCCATTATGATCGGCGCCTCTAAAGAAGCGATGCTCAGGAATGATCAAAATGTGGCTCTTTATGAAGAGGCAGTGGCGAGTCATATTAAAGGACTTAATCCATTAATGGAGTTTATATCAAATGTCTCAGCCCAAGAATCTCACTTGATGAGAATCAAAACAGACCTTCTAAATCAAGGAATACCCGGGAATCAAATCAAAAAAGCATATGAAGGATTGGTGAGTCATGAGTTTATTGAATTTGTACAAGCCGAATACATTGGAAAACTATTTGCCCGAGAAATTGCTGTTTTTAAAAGCTTTAATTCAGAGTTGAACCCATTAAAGCAAGAAATTTTAGAGGGAGTAAAACATCTAACCAATGACTTTATTTCAATCAAGCATATTGATCAAGCATTCGCTTTTCAGGATTTATTAATAGAGTTAGGGATCGGATTTAATTTAGTCGGTCACCAAGGGATTATTCCATTTTTTGAACAATACCCGCCAATCCTAAAAGAAATATTATTAACCAGATTTATAGGAAAGAATTTCAAATCGCAAGAACAGATCGACTATTATTTAAAGGAAGCAAAAAGCGTAGCAAGTTTGGGCTGGACCAATCAAGTACTAGATCAATTGATCCAAAGTAGATCTCAGGGGGCGAAGTTTAAAGAAATTTCCTTACCAAATGCTGATGGAAATATAGTGAATTCTATTGATTGGGAGGGGAAAGTTGTTCTGATTGACTTTTGGTTTACAGGCTGCAAAGCCTGTATTGAATACTATGAAAAATGTTTGAAACCGGCAGAAGAGTATTTTAAAGGTAACCCTGATGTATTGTTTGTTTCTATTAATACAGATAAAAATCAAAGTACATGGTTGAAAAGTGTAAACGCTGGTAGATACACTTCAAATCATGCAATAAACCTTTTTGCAGGACAGGACCTAGGAAAAGAGCTACTTACCTTTTACAACATCAATAGTTTTCCTTCTCAATTACTTTTAGATAAAGACCTTAAAATATATCGCTCAGGAAATTTCGCCAGAGATCCATCGATCCTTCAACAGTTAATTCTTGAGGCCATAAACCACGACATCAACAACCAACCTTAATTATTAATCTATGAAAAAAGTAGTTTTACTATTATTGGCAATTTCCATGTTTTATGGATATCAGCTAAATGCTCAGGATACAGCTATACTGAGAGGGAAAGTTATTTCAGGAAGTGATCAGTCATTGCTTCCCGGTGCATCTATCAGAGTCAAAAACACCAACTTGGGAGTTATTTCTGATATCGATGGTGAATTTTCCATTAGACTTCCTTATGGAAACCATACCCTAGAAGCTTCATTTATTGGCTTTTTGCCCTCTTCAAGGAATATTACCTTACCCAATGATGAAGAATTGATAATTGTATTGGAAACTGAAAATCTGGATTTAGATGCTGTTGAGGTAGTATCGACAGGCTATCAACAGCTGCCAAAAGAAAGAGCAACTGGTTCATTTGTTCAAATTGATAATGAACTTGTAGATAGAAGAATCAGTACGAATATTTTGGAAAGACTAGAGGATATTACACCTGGATTGATTTTCAATAGGGTAGGGCCATCCAATGATCCAATTAGTATTAGAGGAAGAAGCACGCTGTTTGCCAATACCATGCCCTTGATTATTGTTGACAACTTCCCCTATGATGGACCCCTTGAAAGTATCAATCCGAATGATGTTGAGTCCATGACTGTTTTGAAAGATGCTGCTGCGGCTTCCATTTGGGGAGCTAGAGCAGGAAATGGAGTTATTGTAATAACAACAAAAAAAGGCGCCAAAGGAAAGGTACGAGTCTCACTTAATGCCAATACCACCGTTATAGAAGAAACTGATCTCTTTTACAGACCTCAAATGGATATTGCTGATTTTATTGAGATTGAGAGGATGTTGTTCAGTCAAAATTTTTATAACAACAATATTAATTCCCCAGGTCAACCAAGACTATCTCCAACTGTTGAAACGCTTTTGGCTCAGAGAAATGGATTGATTAGTGCTGAGGAAGCAGAAAGAAGGATTAATCAATTTAAAAATCAAGATTTTAGAAGGGATTTATTGAATTACTATCATAGCAATGCAGTCAATCAACAATATGCTGTCAATGTGTCTGGAGGATCTGCATATCATAAATTCATTGTAGCAGGAGGTTATGATAGAAATTTCACAGGTGTTCAAGGAAATAATACCGAAAGATATACGCTCAACATTAGGAATGATTGGACACTGTTGAATGACAAGCTTAACCTAGATGCAGGGGTATACATTTCTAATAATTCGGTTAGGACAACCACTCAAACTCCCAGTGGCTTTGCTTATGATCGTTTGAGCGATGATCTTGGTAATCCTCTTGGGATAGCTACTGTTTACAATGAAAGACTGCTAAACTCAGGATTAGATCAGGGTTTGTTGGATTGGAGACACATTCCCCTGAATGAAATAGGTAGACAAGATTTTAGAACCAATACAAATGATTATAGGATAAATCTCAATGCAGGATATCGGATTTTCTCCGGTTTAACCGCAGAACTTCAATACCAATATTGGTCAAATAATTCTCAAATTAGAAATCATAGTCCGATTGAATTATTTACAACTAGAAACTTGATCAATCAGTTTACCCAAGTGGAAGATAATGGTCAATTGGTAAGACCGATTCCTGTTGGAGGTATCCTTAATCTTAGTAATACTAGAAGCTATTCCAATACGGCTCGGGCTAACCTTAGGTATAATAAACAGTTGGCCGAGAAGCATGAAATCAGTGCAATAGGAGGGTATGAAATAAAAGAAGGTGGATCAGAAACCAATGCAAGTTTGTATTATGGATATGATGATGATGTTGCACAAAGTATCCCAACAGATAATGTTACACTTTTTAGGAACTTTGTAAATCCTGGCAATAGATCTACCATCCCAAATATCAATGTTCCTCATAGAGGGATGATTGACAGGTTTATATCTTATTTTGCCAATGCCTCTTATGAATTTAATAAAACATACATTCTTTCTCTCAGTGCTCGAAGGGATCAGTCTAACTTATTCGGAGTAGAGTCAAATATGAGAGGTGTGCCACTTTGGTCAATTGGAGGTGCTTGGCTTATAAGTAACAATGATTTTTACAAAGTTGATTTTCTTCCTTATCTAAAGCTACGTACAACCTATGGCTACAATGGAAATATAGATAGGTCTCTAAGCGCATTTACTACAGTACAATTTATTAATGGCAACCCCCTATTGCCGGCAGAGCTTAGAGCTAATATCATCAATCCACCAAATCCGGAATTAAGGTGGGAGAGAATAAATATAATCAATTTGGCCGTTGACTTTGAAACAAAAAACGGAATCATTGGTGGTTCATTTGAAGCTTTTAGGAAAGATGGAATGGATTTAATTGGATTGATACCATTTCCTACGGCTACCGGGAGAGCCAATGTTAGAGGGAATTTCGCAGATACAAGAACTACAGGGTTTGATTTAGAATTAAGAAGTAAAAACATAGTAAAAACTAATTTTTCTTGGTCAACTTTTTTCATGCATAGTCACCTGAAGGATGAAGTGACTAATTATGAAATGAGATCATCTGTAGTCAATTATATCAATAGTTCGTCAGGAGCGATTGTTCCCTTACAAGGTAGGCCCCTATTAGCGATTTACTCATATGAGTGGGGTGGACTTGACCCTCAAACTGGTGCTCCTAGAGGTGTTTTGGACGGAGAACCAAGTACAAACTATAATGCGATCTTGGCTGCTGCAACCCCAGAAAATATAGTGTTTCATGGTTCTGCCAGACCTACTCATTTTGGAGCATTAAGAAATCATTTCACGTACAAATCCTTCTCTATGTCATTTAATATTTCGTATAGACTAGGATATTTTTACAGAAGACAATCAGTAGATTATAATAGTCTTTTGAGCGGTGTAATAAGCCATAGTGATTTTTCAAATAGGTGGCAAGTTCCCGGAGACGAGCTAAATACAAATATACCTTCATTACCGACAGTACGGAATGTTCAAAGAGATGCCTTTTTCCAGCGCTCGGCTGCATTGGTTGAACCCGGTGATCATATTCGTTTTCAGGATATTAGATTGTCATACAGTCTTAGAAACACAACTTTCCCAAGATTACCATTTAGTAATGCTGAGGTCTATACCTACATCAATAACCTAGGAATAATCTGGAAAAAAACCGATGATCCATTAGATCCTGATTTCCCAAGTATGAGGCCATTAAGAAGTATAGCAGCCGGACTTCGGGTTAATTTCTAATACAAGATCAATTCCAAAACCTTAAATTCTAATCTTATGAAAAAAATACTTTATTTCTTGATTATCACTGTTTTGATTACTGCCTGTGATGATTTCTTAGACGCCAAACCCAATAAAGATATTGTTACGCCAAATACTGTTCAATCATGGAGAGCTTTATTGGATAATGGGGAAATGTATAGACTACCCTCTATTTCAGTATTATGTTCGGATGAATTTATCACTTCTGAGGCAGGATTAGCTCAATATGCTAATCAATGGCAGAGAGAACTTTATAAATGGAATCCCACTCCATTCGGACCGGAAGAATTTGTAGGAGATTGGGCAGCACCCTACGAAGCAATATTTACTTGCAATGTGATTTTGGAAGAAGTAGAGAAGATTGAAGGAATTCAAACGGATCAATATAATGATATAAAAGGTTCTGCTCTTTTTCATAGAGGCATGGCATATTTTGGTTTGTCTCAAATTTTTCTTCCTACCTATGATGATTTAGCAAACTCAAGTCAAAGAATAGTTTTAAGAACAAATCCCAATATCAATGAACCATTGGTTTTTGTGAGTGGCACAGAAATTTATGAACAAATATTCAATGATTTAACAGAAGCATTGGAGCTACTACCAGAAGTTAGTCAGTACCCTACTAGACCCACAAAAAATGCTGTAAATGCACTTTTGGCTAGAATATATCTTTCAATGGAAGATTATGAAAATGCCAAAGTTTATGTGAGGAAAGCAATGGAACCCGATCATAGTTTGATGGATTACAATACAATTCCTGTAAGAATTCTACCATTTGGTAACTTTAACAAAGAAGTAATTTTTTATGCTGAACTGATCCCCTATACTTTCACGGGAGTGGTTACTACACAAGTGGAACCTTCTTTGTTAAACTCCTATGAAGAAAACGACCTCAGAAGGAGGCTTTTCTTTACGCTAAGACCGAATGGGATAACCAATTTTACAGGGAATTACACACAGCTTTTTAGACATTTCGGAGGATTGGCTTACAATGAAATGTATTTGATCGCAGCGGAGGTAGAAGCAAGAGTTGGGTCAGTTTCCCAAGGTTTGAGTTATCTTAATCAACTTTTGATAAATAGATATGAAACAGGATGGGAGCCTATTTCCTTAAATGATAGACAAGAACTTTTGGATATAATTGTTGAAGAAAGGCGAAAAGAACTTGCTTTTAGGGGTATTAGATGGTCTGATTTGAGGAGATTGAATAAAGATCCACGATACCAAAAAACGATTACTAGAGTTGTAAGTGGAGAGGTTTTTTCACTTGAACCAAACTCCGAAGGGTATATTATTCCAATGCCGACAAGGGAAACTCTGTTTTAGAAATAAGAAATGGTACGCAGATTCTGCGTACCATTTTCATTTTGCTAATTGGCTACCGGAAGATTTGGATTTAAGAGAACAAATTCTCGTTGAATAGGTCCAACAGGAATTCCCTCAGTTTGATCTGGTGATTCATAAAGACAATGAATAGGCTCACTAGTTAGATTACATTCATAATCAACTCCCTGAGTGGCATTCTCATCAATTACATACCAAGTAATTCCATCTTCCGTTCCAAATTCAACCATATTACTAGCAGTCGGCTGTGTAAATGCAAAAGCAAATACCGCAGCAACCAGAAAAGCTAGAATAGGTACTTTTTTAATGAAAGTATTCATAATGCACTCCTTTTTTTAACATTCAAAAAAGGCAGTAAAAACGTTTGGTTGTTATCCTACTCTATTGGAAGGTTTTCGGATTCCCCTTTTGCTACCTGGGTACAATGCTGATTCTACCTAGTACATCATCCCCATAGAATCGGGTAGCGATTTTTTATTTTTTTCCTGCAAGTAAGATCCCTAGAATGGCCAACATAAGGAGGCCAAGATTCAGGAAGAAATGCGCTTCCCACCCAAGCTCCTCGATAATCCCTGCACAGCCACAAGGAATTCTTTCAAAGGCCCCCACCCAAATCAATCCTACATAGGTAGTAAATAGACTTAGTAAAGAAACCGACCCAATCATTCCCAAGGCTCTGGTTTTTGAACCGATCAGCAAGAGCGCCAAGCCAATTTCAATGACCGGAATCAGGATACTGACATATACTCCAATTTCATTTGGAAAAGGCTGATTCAAAATAGCACCTTGAAAGCCAGTAAAATCAATCAGTTTGCTTAAACCCGTATAAGCCCATACAATGATCAATAGCCAAAGGATAACAGATACAAAAGATTGCTTGATGCCCATGTTTACCTGGTTTTATTTCTGTATAAAGCTAAAAAACAGGTATTTATCACCCAAATCACCCTGTCACATCAGGTGACAGGGCAGGCCAAAACGTAAAAACATAGACAAAAAATCGAATTAATCGTTTCAAATGTTCCTAGCTGACTCTACAAAAATCAGGATCATCCAATAGGCTAGGGTGGAGGTTCCTCTCACTTTAAGATATCAGGGCTACCGCCCCTCTCTTCCCATCAACAACCAAATTAGTCTACGAAGATAACAGGGCTACCGCCCCTGATCACTGTTCACTACCAACTGTTCACTACTCACTAATCATTGTCCACCGCCCCTACATTCCTTATCACTCCTTCCTCCTTCATCCTTCCTCCTTCATCCTTCATCCTTCCTCCTTCATCCCCTCATTCCTAATTTTTCATTCCTTGCTTCGACTACGCTCAGCACAAGTGCTTCGACTACGCTCAGCACAAGCATTCTACATTCCCTACCACTGTTCACTGCCAACTGTTCACTTGCCATTCATCATTCTTCATTCCCAATTCTACATTGTCTACTGTTCATCCTTCCTCCTTCCTCCTTTCATTCCAAATTCCTCATTCTACATTCCAAACTATCCTCTCCCCAAGACTCCGGCAGGAGTCCAATACCGAAGGTCATTAGCCCCGAGTCGCCACTCGGGGAAAAAAGATAACGAGCCCATCCATTACCCCAACTCCGATAGGAGTTGAATCCTATCGGAATCGGCAGTTAAAAAGGTGTTTTGTTTGAATTTAATTCCAAAAGAAAGATAGGAGTCCCTGAAAATTCAACCCCTCCCAGGGGTTGGGAGCGCTGAAAGGGTGATTTCTCCAACAACCCCGAGTTGTCACCCGGGGCTAATACCCTTCGGGATTCAACCCTTCTCGGGGTTTTTAGAGTTGTCGATCCAAAAAATCACATACTCACTAATCATTGTCCATTGTTCACTTCTCACTGTTCATATTGTCACGTCCTGAAATTTATTGACATTTTTTTATAATTCTTCAATGCTTAAACAAAGCTTCCGATTCCAGCGGAATCAAATATGTATAGTTACAATACGTCTAGGGTCAAGTGCGACTCCGAATGGAGTCGAATGTCGCTAGCTGCAACTAATTTAGCTATAAACATGTGACCTCTTCGAGGTCGGGATTTTGGTATCAAAAACAAATGCGTACCCTATATTCAATAAGCATTGTCCACCATCAACTATTCGTAAAAAACCCACCCTACAACCTGGCTCCTCACTAAAAAGCTATATTAATAGCTTTTCTTTACGTTCGGCCCTCTCATCCTTCACCCTTTCATTCAAAATTCTTAATTCCTTGCTTCGACTACGCTCAGCACAAGCACTCTACATTGTCCACCGCCAATGTTCACTACGCACTGCTCACTGCTAACTGTTCACTACCCACTGCTCACTTCAAGACTGCCAGTCAGCCCACTGTCATTCTTAATTACTCATTCCTCATTCTACATTCCCTACCACTGTTCACAGCTCACTGTTCACTACGCACTGCTCACTTTTCACTAAAAAAGTCCCAATTTTCAAGCATTTCAAAACTTGACCTAGCAAAAATTTGGTATTTGATTTTGGTTTTTTTTCATTGAACTTCAAATCAACTACTTACATAATGAATAATTATAAACGATTACTTCAAGTTAAAAAATACGCGTTGGAACATGATCTCTTTTTTCGAGAGATTTACCAGGATATGCTTAAACAAGCCAATCACCTTAACTTCAGAAAAAACAGCTTGATCAAAACCCAGCAAGGAAGTGAAGCCTTATACTTTTTGAATCAAGGATTAGTGGTCGGTACCAAAGATAAAAGTGTCAAAGGGGATTGGACCTACCTTATCCACTCAGAAGAGGTCTTTGGTGATTATCAGGAGATAGTGGGAGCTATGATGCCTAAATTAAATTGGTTTGCATTAACTGATGTTGAACTGGTATCCATTTCCTGCGAAACTTTTAAAAATGGGCTTATGCCTCATCCAACACATTTTATGAAAATTACTGCGCATCTCTACAAGCTAGAGTTTGAACGCTTGGAAACCTTTGCAGAAATTAATAAACGGAATCTCCCAGATAAACTTAGGTTTTTAGAGACCAGAAACCCTGATTTAATCGTTCAATCCAAGTTTAAGGATTTGGCAAAGTACATAGGAGTTTCTAGACAACATTTGTATAGGGAATTGGTCAACAAAAATTACTTTCCTAGCAGTTAAAAAATGAAAAATCACACTTTTATGTCTCAATTTTTACCCTTTTCAAAAAAAAATTAACTTTTTTATTGCATGTTAATTAGTTGATTTTTTATATTCAACTTAATCGTTAATAAGAGGAGAGGCTATTGAGAACTTTATATTCATTGTTCAAATGCTTCTGAATATAGCCTGCTGACGATTTTTAGAATGTGATTAATGTTTGTTGGATATAACTAATAGAAGCTATGAAAATGACCATTGACCCAATTTCATTCAAGTCTTTTTTAGACGAAATCATGACGATCCAATTGAAGGACGTTATTGCACTTATAGAATATCTAGAGGGAGAAAAACTAAAAAAAGGAACTGTTTTAAGAAAGGCCGGAGAAAACGAAAATCAGGCTTATTTGGTGATGGAAGGTACGCTTGCCCTGTATTGTCCACAAAGCCGATTGATCAGACCCTTTTTTCGAAAAGAAGTCGCCTTTGACATGGATGCATATTTTTCAAAATCCCCAAGCGAAAACTACCTGATCGTCAAAGAAAATGCAAAATTAATAAAGGTGTCAAGAAAGGCAGAATCACTGATTTTAAACAACTTAAGTCATTTAAAGACGTTTTCGGAAGCACTCATTCAGTCAGCAAGTGCGTCTAATCAAAAGTGGATGAAAATTTCTCAAATGCATTACTCCAAAGCCCTTCCTCTCATAAAAAAAGATAACCATCACTTTTTTAAAGTATTCAATTCTTTCGAGACTGCCTCACTCCTTCAAGTCAACCGGCGAACGCTGAGCAGATTCAGTAGGCAACTCCTTCAAAGTAAACATTCTTTCTTGGTCAAAGCCATGGAAAACAATATTTTCAATTATCCTTTTCCCTCGGAGTGTCACCCTCAAGTTGACCATGTACATTCCTTTGCACTGGAATGGGCGATTCAACACAAACTATTCTTCAAGACCAAAACCCGATTGATATTTGACACCATGAAAATGCCTTACCTTTCATGTAGACTTTACCCCGATGCTTCGCTAGAAAAAGCTATTTGGATAGGAAAGTTTTTTGTTTGGCTTTTTTTCATGGATGACTTTACGGATAATCTTACAAAAGGTAAGAAAGAGAAGTTTTGGGAGAAAATACTGTTTGGAGTCAACTCCATTGTTCTTAATAAAAAAGTCCCATATGGTTTAGGGAAAATAGCCCTATTCTGGAAAGCATTTGACAATCTTTGGAACGAATTCACAACCCTAGCATCAGAAAAATTCATAGTGATTTTCGAAGAATCCATATACCAATACATCCTGGCGAATAGATGGGAAGCAAGAAATCTTGATAAGGGTACTATTCCAAGCATGGTTGATTATATTAAAAAAAGACCATTCTTTTCAGGTGGAAACATGGCGCTGGATTTTTCCCTATTTGTTTTGGAAGACGTTGCACCTGGAGTGTATCAGCACTGGAGTAGCTTGGCAAATTATAAGAAGGCAGCCTCTAATTTGATTTTCAAATCCAATGACCTGCTTTCATACCAAAAAGAAAAACAGCTAAATGATTACCATAACTTAATTTCGCAATTACAGATTCATAGAAATCTAACCGAGGAACAGGCAATCAATGCAGTTATTGAAGAACATGCAGAAGAATTGAAAAAGTTTTTGGAAACCGATAAGCTCTTGAGTGAAGCATACTCGCCGAAAACCCAAGATAAGATGCTCCTTATGAAAAATATCAAGTACCAAATCGCAGGCGCTGTTGAATGGTCTATGTTTGATACCAAACGATACATAGACTTTTAAGCGAACCAAGTTTAAACGATAGTTACCATGAAACACACGTTCTAGTTATACTCGATTTACTACCTTAGCAAGGCCTCTAGCATTTCCTCCATTGCCAAAAGATGTAGCCTTGACTACAAATCATCCCAACCTCTGACTACCCTCAACCCTTTTTTGAACTTTCTTTAAGTATATCCTTTGATCGCGTTTGACAAATAGGAGGATATACTGCTCAAGGTTTAACGTGAATCCAACTGATGTCACTACGAATCTACTTTGATCCTGTATCCATCAGATTCCGTTAATTTTAATTTTCCCATAAATAGCGTAAGGAAAACTAATAAAAAAATCTAATATCAATCTCGTTTATATACGTAAGCAAATCGAATTGAAACTTTTCCAAAGTTTGATTAAAAGTACAATCAAACTGAATCTACAAGGAAAACTTTGGAAAAGTTACGCTAGACTAAACAACATCAAATCTAAAATCTAATCCCGATAGCTATCGGGACTAAAATCTAAAATCTCCCCTGCAATCCTCCAACAAATTCTGTCTGAGTCATGCAAAGGAAAAGATGCGTCATATATCCTCAAGACATCCAACGGATGACATCCAAGTCAGAGAGATATTCACAAAATCTCTTGCAAAAAGTGCGCATGTATTTCAAAAAAGAACCCCATCAGTTTGTTACCATCCGAGAGTTCTCCCAGTTCTCAGGTATTCCCCTAGAAGACATCGATCCCTACATTGAAAAATCCTAGTATTTTGAAGCCAAATCTGAGGTTTAAAACTTGTAATCAATAGCTATTAAATCATCAATTTCACCATGTCAAATTCCAAAAAATTGGCATTTTTTTCACTCTTGAAAAAATTATAAAACCATTCAAAAAATCATATTTTAGGCTCAAAAAATAGCTGTTTTAGCCGTCCGTGTCCCGACCGTGTTCCGACCATGTCCCGTATGCCTCCCGACCATTCGCCGACTTTTCGCTAAAATCCAAGAAACCATATAATTATTTTAAGACAGTCAAAATTCCAAATTCACTCCTCACTAGGACTGTACCAAGTACTAAGTACAAAGTACCAAGTATGAAATTCAAGCAAAAAAAGAAGAATGCCTTATGTACATTCATTTCTCATTCCTCATTTATAAACTGTTCACTACTCACTGCTCACTGTTCACTCCCCAAGACTACCCGTCGGCCCACTGTCATTGTTCATTCTTCATTCCTCATTCCAAATTCACATACACTGTTCACTCCCCAAGACTCCGGCAGGAGTCCAACACCGAAGGTAATTAGCCCCGAGTCGCCACTCGGGGAAAAAAGATAACGAGCCCATCCATTATCCCAACTCTGACAGGAGTTGAATCCTATCGGAATCGGCAGTTAAAAAGGTGTTTTGATTAAATGTAATTTCAAAATAAAAATAGGCCCCCTGAAAATTCAACCCCTTCGAAGGGTTGGGAGCGCCGAAGGGGTGACTTCTCTATCAACCCCGAGTTATTACCCGGGGCTAATACCCTTCAGGATCCAACCCCTCTCGGGGTTTATAATTCTCCGCCCAAAAAAAACAACTGCTCACTGCCACCTGATTATTTGTTAACTGCTCACTAATCATTGTCCATAGTTCATTGCTAACTGTTGTTCACTGCTCACTGTTCACTGCTCACTGCTAACTATTCCTCCTTCATTTCCGGGGCTTAAAAGCCACGGCAATTGATTGATCTATACCTTAGGAATTTACTCAAACTTTGTTTCAAAAATTCAATCAAAGTCGTGGGTTAAAACCCACAAACGAAGGTTACACCCACATTTCTCATTCTTAATTCCTTGCTTCGACTACGCTCAGCACAAGCATACTACATTTCCCTCTACCCACTGTTCACTTCTATCTATTCATCCTTCATTCTTCATCCTTCATCCTTTCATTCTTAATTCCTAATTCCTAATTCTACATTCAAACCCACTGTTCACTGCTTACTCCGCATCTTCCGCAAAATCCGCACGATCCGCACACTCATTTCCTAACCTTCTCACCATCAATCATATTTGACTATGTTTTACTTTAAACCAATTTAAACATGGCAAAACAAACCAGTATCATTACCCTAAACGGTAACATCGGAAGATTGAATTTCTTCAAAAACCGTGATGGCTATCAGGCCAGAGAAAAAGGAGGCGTCAGCAAGTCCAGAATCATGACTGACCCCAGGTACGCAAGAACGCGTGAGAATATCGCTGAATTTACGACCAATGCAGCAGCAGTCAAATTGCTCAAAGACACCATTCGTCCGGCATTGATCAAAATCTCCGATCCAAGATTGCATCAGCGTTTGGTTAGAAGAATGCTTGAGATTCTTAGAACCGACCCGGTCAATATTAGGGGAGAGCGCCAGGTCTTCGAAGGCAATTGGCAGTTGATCCAAGGCTTAGACATGAATGTTAAAGCAAATTTGGCATCTGTTCTCAAACAAGAGATCACATACACCAATTCGGAAACAGACTGGCAGGTAACGATACCACCCTTCCAACCCTCAGACTTTGTCTGGATTCCTGAAGGAGCTACTCATTTCAGAATATTTGCTGTTGGTGCCTCAGTGGATTTCTTATCCTTGGAAAGAACCTTCCTGATGGATAGTTCAGAAGAGATACCCGTATCAGGATTGACCCCGGCCATCAGTTTGACGATAGCCAAAGCTACCTTGGTTAATCCTCACAAAGTGTTCTTGCTGGGTATGGAATTCCTCCAGTTAGTCAATGGACAGCATTATGCCTTGAGCAATGGTGCGCACAATGCAGCATCCATTGTCCTGGCAGAAAATGACTAAGCTATGGTTTTGCAACTCTTTAGAAGATATGAGGAGACAAGAACACTTGGGTTATTGAAAATGTACGGGAAAGTCATTTCCAAAACATTGGAAAACCCCAGGCTTGCGACAACTCCTTGTATGGATGAAGGGAAATATGAACTTCTATTGCGGTACAATGAGCAAAGAGGTTGGTATTTGCAAGTAGATTGCCTAGAAACAAATGCATACACCGTGGAGCCCTTACATCAGGGGAATAAAGTGTCAGATTACAGCATAGTCCCGGTTTTGTATTGGAATAATAGGGAGAAATTTTCCAAGTTGGCTACTTTAAAATTGATGGACAAATTGGAAACCATCTATGCCTCAGGCGATCGGATTTGGCTCGAGATTAGCGATAGCAGTCAAAATATCCTAGGAAATGATGGACTGGCAGATTAGTTTATTGGTCTTAGGATTGGGAGGAGTGATGTCACTCCTCCTTTCCATCATCGCATATTTCTTGAAGCTATTGGTTCAGGATATCAGAGATCTTAAAAAAGATTATGGAGACCTGAGAGCGCTCTGCATGTGGCTTAAAGTCAGACAGACAGAGTTAGAAAACAAACTATCAAAATCATAAGTAACAAATGATATGGAAGTAACAAAGTTAATATCAGAACTCAAGACAAGATGGCAAAAACCCACGCCACCGTTCTTTCAAAAGTTAGGTCAAATAGGAATGATCCTAGCGGGAGTAGGAGGAGCCATCCTAACAGTACCTGTGGCATTACCAGCAGTACTGATATCAGCCGGAAGCTACTTGTTTACCGCAGGAATTGTGATCACTAGCATTAGCCAAGTGACTATTGATATTCCCGTGGAAGACGAGAAAGATTAATTGTATGCAATCAAGAGGATTCGCTTGGAATCCTCTTGATATTTATCTTTTCAGTATTCACATGGTGAATAATTTATCAACTCCAATTTTGAAATATGTGATTCTTTACGACTTATTTATAAATTGCGACAAAATAAAAATTAATGTCCTTTCAATGGGGATCTATTGTTTTTCCTTCACCAACCCAATTTTATGCGAATTTTAATCGACATCAATCATCCCGCTCATGTCCATTATTTTAGAAACTTTTATGCCATCATGAAAGAAAAGGGACATGAGATCTTGTTTGTTTCCCGAAATAAGGAAATAGAACATCAACTCCTGGATTATTATCAAATACCCTATATCAATCGGGGTAAAGGGAAAGAAGGGAAATTGGGGAAGTTTGCCTACCTCTTGTATGCAAATTTTAAATTACTGAGAATTTCTCTGAAGTTTAAACCCGATGTTTTTTTGAATTTTTTACACCCCTACCCATCACAAGTAGCAAAATTATTAGGTAAACCTTCCTTGGTATTTAGCGATACAGAACATGCCAAACTTCATCATCGCTTGACGGTACCGTATGCTACCCAAATTTTCACACCAAGCTGTTACAGAACTAACTTAGGTGAAAAACAGGTGCGATTTCAAAGTTTCATGGAGCTTTCCTACTTACATCCCAACTATTTTCAGCCTCAAGAAGATGTTTTAGATATTTTGGGAGTAAAAAAAAATGAACCCTTTGTCATTGTTCGCTTTGTTTCTTGGGCAGCAGCACATGATTTTGGACATACAGGGATGTCTTTGGAAAATAAGATTCAGGCAATTGAGGCGATGTCCAAATACGCTCGAATCTTTATATCTTCTGAAAAACAGCTCCCTGAAAGCCTACAAAAGTATCAAATTACCATACCTAAAAATAAAATGCACGATGCGCTGTATTTTAGCACACTACTTTTTGGAGAGAGTGCCACCATGGCATCGGAAGCAGCTGTCTTGGGAACATCCGCAATTTTTTTAGATAACGATGGCAGGGGTTATACAGATGAATTGGAAAGTGAATACCATATGGTTTTCAATTTTACAGAAAGTGAAGAGGATCAAAAAAAAGCTATTAAAAAAGCTATAGAATTGTTGCAAAACCCTCAGTTGAAAAAAGAAAATAGCGCAAAAAGGGAACGTATTCTTCGGGAAAAACTGGATACAACAGCTTTTATGGTGAAATCAGTTGAAAAGTTCAAAAAATAAATCCATCGTACTATTGAAGGGATAAAGATGAAAGTTTTATTTGTATCAAGTGGAAATCTTAGAGCTGGGTTAAATCCCATTATTCAGTTGCAGGCAGAAAGTTTAGCGCGTCAAGGGGTTGAAATCTCACATTTTCTGATTTTTGGAAAAGGATTTAAAGGGTATCTTCAAAATATTTTTAAACTGAAAAAGTACCTAAAGGAGCATCCAGTCGATTTAATTCATGCGCATTTTGGTTTCTCCTGTATCGTAGCCCAATTAGCCAAAGGAAAGCTTCCCATGTTGGTAACCTTGATGGGTACGGATGTGATGGGGCATAAGGATAAGAATGGAAAAATAAGCTTTGGTAATAAACTTAGCCTTTTTATCAATCGCTACTTCGCCAATTCAATCTACGATGAAGCCATTGTCATGAGTCATAAAATGAAAAATACATTGAACAGAATTAAACCTACGCATATAATTTCCAATGGAGTAAACACAGAAATTTTTTATCCTTTAGAAAGACAAATTGGCTTGGATTTTTTGGGTTGGGATAAAGAAAAAAATCATTTCCTATTTTTGGCCAACCCCATCAGACCAGAAAAAAACTTTGCTTTGGCGAAGGCTGCTACCGATACATTACAATCTAAGGGGATAAATGTAGAACTGCATGCAGTCTTCCAAGAGAAGCCGGAAAATCTAAAGTATTATTACGCAGCTGCCACTGCTTTATTATTGCCTTCTTATCATGAAGGCTCGCCGAATGTGGTCAAAGAGTGCTTGGCTTGTAATTGTCCGATTATTTTCACAGATGTGGGAGATGTTTTGGAGACTACTGATGGAATAGAAGGTTGCTTTATGGCTCCTTACGATATACAGGGCTTTGCAAATATCATGGCAAATTGCATAGATTTTGTAGAAAAAAAGGGTAGAATTCAAGGCCAAGTTAGGATTCAAGAATTAGAATTTGATGAAAAAATAGTAGCTCAAAAAATAATTACTATCTATCAAGCTTTAATGCGTAAAGGATAAATCTCGCAATTTATTCATTATCAAGTATTAATCCGATTTACCGTTATATTAAAATAATCAATCATAAACGATTCACTTATGAAAATACTATTTTTTATAGGAGCATTAACCTCCGGTGGTAAGGAAAGAAGACTCTTGGAGTTGCTCACCTACTTATCTCAAAAACAGGAATATCAGTTGCTATTGGTTACTAAAAAAACAGAAGTGTTGTTCCCGAATTTTTATGACTTGAATATCCAATGGATTTCCCTTTCATCGGAAAACTTGTCTTGGGGAAGTATGAAGGAGTTTTATCAAATCGTCAAACAAGAGCAGCCGAATATCATTCATGCTTGGGGGGATAAGTTCGCCTTGTTGGCAAACCTTTGTAAAGTATTGAACCCTTCCATAAGAGTGGTAGATAGTGAAATCACCTCTGCTCCTCCTTCGATTAGCTTAAAAAATAAGCTTTTATGTAAATTTAATTTTTCATTGGCGGATGTTGTTCTTGCAAATTCTGATGCAGGTTTGAAAATATTTAATCCACCTAGATCAATATCTAAAGTGATTTATAATGGACTGAATATGAATAGGTTTAATGAGTTATCTGATCCTGTTGAAGTAAAGCAAAAATATGGGTTGAATCAACCCTTCACCGTATTGATGGTAGCCTCCTATTCAGCAAATAAGGATTATAAAAAGTTTTTTTCAGTAGGTAAAGAGCTTAGAGCATTAAGAAACGATGTTTTGTTTTTTGGGGTTGGGTTCTATGATGAAACAGAACCCTATTACCAGGAAGTGTTAAATTATATAGAAGATAATCCTGGGCTCATAGCCTATCCCGGGAGTAAAGAAGTTGAAAGTATTGTCAATGTAGCCGATATAGGAGTGCTATTTTCTCCAAATGGGGAAGGACTTTCTAATTCCATTTTGGAATATATGGCTCTTGGTAAGCCGGTTATTGCCAACGATGCAGGAGGAACCAAAGAAATAGTTCATCATAATCAGAACGGAATATTAATCAAGAATGAGTCTCCCCGGGAAATAGCCTACATGATACACGACTTGTTAAACGATCCTGATCGCATGCGTAGGATGGGTGAACAATCCAAGCAACGCATCCTAGATGATTTCAGTCTTGATCGCATGGGGGTAGAATTTGAAGCCGTATACAAGAAACTGATGAACCCTTAAATAATTAATTTCTCTTGATTGGTAGTTGTTAGAATAATTATTCAGTAAAAAAAATTACATTTGACCCATATTTATTTGATGATTGGATTAACCTTGTTTCCATAGCCACGTTAACTTGAAAAGGTTTTTTAATTAATTGTTTAACAGCCACTGTATGAAGCACGAATACGCACAATCAACGACTTCTTTAAACTTTAAATTGCTTTCCGGTGTGGAGGCAATAACTCTTTTGGAGAAGGCGGATGTGAAGGAATCATGGGTTCAATTAATAGAAGCTACTCCAGATGGGTCAGTTTTTCAGCATCCATCCTTTGTACTGGATTGGTATAAGATTTATTTTGAAAGATTTGCCCCATTCGCCCTATTGGGCTATGATGGGCAGGAACTGATTGGAATATTGGCATTAGCCAATCCGAAATCCTCCAAAGAAACCAATCACCTAGTCGGTGCAGGTTCAGTCTTTGCCTTATATCAGTCTTGGGTGGTAAAAAAGGGATACTTGAAAAGCTTCTGGGAAGAGGGCATCATCAAGCATGTATTAGACAAAGGATACAGCATCAATTTAAAGTCCCTTCCGGGGGAACATATTTTTCAAGAGTTGGCTGGGCTTCCGAGTTTCCAGAAATACGCCATCTTAGAACCACATAACAATCCTGTGCTGGATTTACAATCTGAGGGGATCAAAGAGGTCTTGGGGAAAAGACATTTCAAAGCCAAGTTTAACCGTTTTCAACGGGCTGGTCAGACGAAGTTTTATCGCTTAACTGAAAAAATAGAATTTGATCAGTCTATTTCCGACATACAAACTTTTTTAAATTTGAGACAAGGAGCTGCCTTTAACAAATTTCCATTAGCCAAAGACCCGGAGCAGGAGGCAATTTTTGCCAAATGGTTCCAATCAGGTGTCTTGCAGGCCACCATTTTGCAGCTCGATGGAGAGTTGATTGCGGCGGTCATGGTAATCGATGACTTTGGGAAAACATCCCACTTGGCTGGATTGATCACTTATTCTCCTATCCACGCAAAGCTATCACCCGGTTTAGTTCATATCTACATGTTGGCTTATTACCTGCAAGAACAAGGCTATCAGGATTTGAAGTTATCACCAGGCGATGATGCGTACAAGGAACGCTTTGCTAATCGGAAGGAATTGATGCATGAGGTTTTATTAAGTAAAAAACCTTTGGAATTGGCAAAAAGAAAAGCAAGAATACGCTTTCGGGAATATTTAAAAGCGAAAGGTATTAGGACCATGGCTTTCCAAGTGAATGTCAGCAAGAAAAAGGCGGACTTGAAAAACAAATTGATAAAGGTGTTGAAGCCACTGAAAACCTATTCTTGGGATACTATAATGCATTCACTGCTCCTAAACAGCTCCAATTTCACCATCAAAATAAATACAGATGGGTTAAAGGATCTCTTATTGGTTACGGATGCTTGTTTGGATATTAGCAGATGGAGGTTTTTAGAAGATGCCTTGGAGCGCCTAGAAAATCAGGAAAAATGCGTGACCATCGTGCATGCAGGTAAATTAGTATTGTGCATTTGGTATCAAGAGACATTGGATACCTTAAAGGATTTAGAGAGAATACAAAAAGAAGGCAAAATAACTAAGATTTATTCTGCTAGAGGCTTTAAAAATTAATTGAAATTCTCCTAAATTTGAAAAATCTTCACTCAATTAGAATCAATTTCACCAAATTTAATTTTTGGTCTGGAATTTGTTCTAATTCTATTTTTAAATTTACCCAGTATGAAAATAAAGAATACCGTTGTCAACTTTCATGTCATTAGGAATGAACGTTGGATGGAAAGTATACTCTTAATGCTTAAGTCCAATTTTCGTATGGTTGGGACTGATCAGTTACTAAGGTATTATTATGGAAATCAACCCTTAGAGAATGCCTGTCATATCACTATTGATGATGGGGATCAAAGTGTTTACACACATCTCTTTCCCTTGATCAAAAAATACCAAGTGCCGGTATCCATTTACGTTTCTCCACATGCCATTCAAACAGGTCAGAATTTCTGGTTTCAGGAAATCAAAGACTATGATTACAAACAGTTTTTAAACTACTACCAAGGATTGAAATCTCAAAAGCAGGAATTCATCAATGAAAAACAGGTTTCTGGAATTCTGAAAACCCTTCCTGTAGATGAAATAAATGATATCATCGCTTCTTACAAAAAGAAATTCAATATTCCCGATAAAAAGCGAATGGGTATGGATCTGAAACAGGTACAGGAACTGAATAAGTCTGGCTTGGTCACCATCGGTGCACATACGATGAATCACCCCATTCTAAAAAATGAAACAGATGAAAGGGTGGCTTGGGAAATTAAAGATTCTGTAACCCAGTTAAGCGATTTATTGAATCAAGAGATTTGTTGTTTCGCCTATCCTAACGGTATACCAGGTTTGGATTTTGGTCCACGGGAGATGAACCATCTAAGGGATGTCAATATCAAATTAGCTTTTTCTACCGAGAGTAAGAACTTTGATCAAACTTTTGACCCCTTGAGCATTCCAAGAAGAGGAGTTACTAAAGGAAGCAAGCGATTTGTGCATGCGAAATTACTCCTAGGAGATTATTGGGAGGTTTTAAAAGGAGTCCTCAAACCTAATCAGGAAAAAGATTTTAGAAGTTGATTCAAATGGTTTATCAAGATACGGCAGCGACAAGACTGTTTGAAAATGTCGGATTTTTGTCGGCTTGGAATGAGTTGCTGCAAATGGGTAATTCCTGTGTTTTTCAGTCCAGGGCTTTTGTCATCAATTGGTATCAAGCCTTTCCCAACTATCCGGTAATTGTAGTCACAGATTGGAACGGAGACTCCATGACCGGATTGCTGACCTTAACCATTCATAATGGCGAATTAGTCGGAGCGGGATTGGATTTAGCTGAATACCAATCCTGGCTTTGTGTTCCCGATCAATCCTCGATTTTTTTGAATCAAGCCCTTGCTGCACTGAGGCAGACTTTTCCTGATAAACTGTTGCACTTGAAATACTTGGTAGCCAATGAATTCCTTACATCAATTGCACATTCGGAGCAATGGTCTAAAAACCTTTTTTTAGAATCCTATGAACAACCTTTAATGGATGTACATCAAGTAGAGTTGTTGGAAGCAGAGTTGAAGAAAAAAAACAAGAAGGAAAAACTCAACCGATTAAAGCGATTGGGGACTTTGGAGTTTTTGGAAATTCAAGAGCAAGCACATTTTGAATCCATAATTGATGAAATGATTCTCTTAAATGACTTTCGTAAGGGGGCATTTTATGGCAAAACCTACTTTATGGATGAACCGGAACGTAAGGACTTCTTGCTCAGATTATTTGCAGACAATTGCCTGCATGTGACCGTATTGATGAGTAATGAACAAATGATTTCTTTCAATGTGGGAATCAAAGATAAGGAAACAGTCTATCTGCAAGGCCTAAACGGACACCACCCTAAGTTTTCCAAGTATTCTCCGGGTATACTATTATTCCTCATGTTAGGAATCCATTTGAATAAGACAGGATATCATTGTTTTGACCTCACACCGGGAGGAGCTGATGGCTACAAAAACAGCTTGTCTACCAGCATCGGTACCGCTTATGATTGTTACATTGGTTCGGAGAAATTAATTGCTAAGCTAAAATTCAAAGATAGGATTAAGGAGTTTTTAAAACCGAAACTTCAAGGCAAAAAGATCTTTGGAGAGGAGTATGATAACCTTTCCAACTTTGGCTTTAAGATGAAGCTGAAGTGGAAAACCATGAAAAGTAATTTACCTACCAATGGGTCGAGAGAATACATGCATTTTTTATACGAGGCAACTCAAATACTCCCGTGGGAAGACTTTAAAGAGAAAGTGACTGAATCGAAAACTGGAAATACAATCCATCACAATGAATATCGGGACTTTTTTAAATACCAAGAGAAAAACACCAATAGATCCATCTATGCCTTGTTGAGCGATTGTATTATGAGGATAGAAAATGGGCAGGAGTGTTATACAATTGTACAAGATAAATGTCTGAAAGGGATCGTTTGGTACATTCCCGTTGATCCTAAAAGAAAGGGTGGGCTGTCTCAGGATGCAATTGCTTATTCATATTTACAGGAACCTTCCAATAATCATTTAAATGAAGTTGTGAAGCATATCAGCCAAGACTTTTCGGAGACAGTAAACTGGGAAGGTTTAAAGATTATACTCGCAACAAAACATCCATTCTTTTAAAAAAAATAGCCCTAGGTTTATGAAACCTAGGGCTACACGCTCATGGTGCTTGGATTATTAAAATGCTGATTTGTGAGTCTTGCTACCAAAAACTGTCATCCACACGATTTTTAGGTCAAGGAAGAAAGTCCAGTTTTTCAAATACCACAGATCATGTTTGGTACGTTCGGTGATTTGCTCTTCAGTTTCCGTAGGTCCTCTCCACCCATTTACTTGCGCCCATCCGGTAATACCCGGCTTGGAGTAATGTCTGATCATATATTGTTCGGATAGGTCTCTCATTTTGTTATTCAAAAACACTCGGTGCGGTCTTGGACCCACTACACTCATTTCACCTTTTAATACATTGATAAACTGAGGTAATTCATCCAAACTGTATTTTCTAATGAATTTACCCACCTTCGTGATTCTAGGATCATCTTTCTGTGTAGAGTTTGTTCCGGAAGATACCGGGTCATTCACGTACATGGATCTGAATTTGTACAGTTTAAATGCCTGTCCATTTTTACCGATTCTGATAGGACAGTAAAAAACAGGACCTTTTGATTCTAGTTTGATTAATGAGGCAACTACCAACAAAACCGGAGAAGCAAAAATCAACGCGATGGATGAGAAGATGATGTCAAAAATATCTTTCATCATCACTTGAGGTGCATTGTCCAAAGGCACGTGACGCACGTTGATTACCTGATAATCCCCGTACTGCTGCGCTTTGCACTTTTCTCCAAAGATACCCTCTAAGTTGAGAGCATATTTGAAGCGAATGCCTTCATAATCACAGATCTTACGGATAGCATTAATCTTGTCCTGCTCATTTAGAGGAAGCGTTACAATGATTTCATTGACATCGTTTTGACTTACATAGGAAGCTAAATCAGCAAGAGAGGTTTCATATTTTTCATCTTTTGCACCTATCCCACAATCAATGATACCCTTGATTTTTAATTTGGCATCTTCCATTTTACCGAAAAGGGATTCCAATTTCATGGCATGACTTGTTGATCCAGCTAATAAAATTTTGCTATTCTTTAAGCGGATTTCTTCAACTTTGGAAGTGAAGCGGTAGATTAAAGAGTGAACAAATATTACCGTAAGTGGGAAGCTAACCAAAAATGTCACTAAAAATTTCCTAAAATCTGCCGGAAAAGAGATGAACAAATATATGATGGCCAATACCCCGGCTAAAATAAAGTATGATTCTAAGTACTTTTTGAATTTGATGCTGATCTGAGTGTCCGAACCCCAAATAAGATACAGATCTCTTGAGAAAGCTATTGATAACCAAGTGAATAGCAACCCTACGTAAATTGTTGAAAGCATCCAAATCGGAGTGTTATTACTTAATCCGACCCAACTAACAATAATTAAATACACAAAAGTTAAGCATATCACGTCACCAAAGCCGACGAAGCTTAGTTTTTTCGTTTTCATTGCAAATAATCTTTAGTCCCTAATACGATGTAAATATACTGCAAAATGATTTTTAAATCAAAAAAAATGCATTTGAAATTATTGTTAGTTTTGAAAAACTTCTTTTTTTAAGCAGAACTATTGGAGCTAATCTTTCATTTTTTTTACAAAAAAATAGCTTACAATCGATTGCATCCACTTTTTTCAAATCACAACCAGTTGAATCTTTTCCGAATTTTTTTTCGAAAAAAAACTTTTAAGTCACAAGTAAATGCACTTTTAAGTATGCCCAAGGTAATAATTTGTTAACGAAATGAGAAATTGAATGACTCTGGGGAAAATTTATTGAAAGTTTTATGGTCTTTTGTTATGTTTTTGTTAGGTTTAGAAAATTTTGGTGCTTAAAAAATACGATTAACCAAGAAATCACCAAAGTTTATATGGCTATAGTCAGTTACAATTCAACCCAAACCTGGAGTCTTTTGCAAAGACTCCTTTTTTTATGCATTGAATTTTAACCAAAAAACAGGCTGATTGAGTTTTTTTATAGAATATAGGTTCAAAAATTAACCACTATTATTAAAACGTACAAAAATTGTAAATACAGCGTACCTTTCTGAATCCCAAATTGTTTTTATTTGGTGCAAACAGGTTATTGTCCCATTAAATCCAAATCTTATTTCCTATTCACGTATTTTAACAAAAAATATAGGCCTTGCTTTAAATTTACTTACTTTTGTGTATGCGTTCCCAGACTATGCGTAAAGCCTTAACCATCATCATACCTGTCTACAACGAAGAAGGTAATATTTTTAGAATACAAGAAGCCTTGAGTCAGTATATGGAAAAATCCTCCTTGGAGGTACTGGCTCTATTCGTCAATGACGGCTCTTCCGATCAGAGTTTAGAATTGATTAAACAGGTATGTACAATGGATTCCAGATTTGGGTTTATTTCATTTAAACAGAATAGAGGTCTGAGTGCTGCGATCAAAGCTGGCTTCGATCATGCTGAAAGCCATTATGTAGGCTACATGGATGCGGATTTACAAACCACACCGCTGGATTTCTGTAACTTTGAAGCGTTTGTTGGTACACATGAATTGGTGACTGGAGAACGGCAAAACCGGCAGGATGGATGGGGAAAGCGCTTTTCTTCCAATTTTGCCAACTGGTTTCGCAATAGCTTTTTACAAGATGGAATGAAGGATACAGGCTGTCCGTTGAAAATTTTTCAGCGGGATTTTGCATTGAAATTGCCCTACTTTAATGGTGTGCACCGGTTTTTTCCGGCCCTTACGCAGATTTATGGGGGGCAAGTTAAGGTATTGCCGGTACAGCATTTTCCGCGACAAGCAGGGGTATCCAAATTTAATGCCTTCAATAGAATCGTTCAGCCACTTTTAGATACCTTATTGGTACATCGATTAAAGAAACGAGCAATCACCTATACGATTGCTTCATCCCAAAAACCATTAATTTCAGGAGAATGAGTAATTTCTTGGTTATTGGCTTAGGACTCTTGGCTCAGGGGTTATTTTCTGCCCGATTCATCGTACAGCTATTAAAGTCTGAAAAAGAAAACAGGGTTGTTTCTCCCAGCTTATTCTGGCAGTTGAGCTTATTGGCTTCCCTGCTCCTGATGGTTTATGGTTTTTTTAGATCCGATTTGGTGATAGTGGGAGGACAAATGGTTGGATATTTAATCTACATCCGCAACCTCCAATTAAAAGGGGATTGGGAAGTATTCCCCGCATGGGCACGCTGGACAGCCATCTTACTTCCGGTGTTGATGGGGGTGTTTTTGGTCTTTGGTATGGATTACAATTGGGACAAGTTGTTGGATAATCCTGAGATTGAGGGCTTGTTGTTGACTTGGGGTACCTTGGGACAGCTGATTTTTACCTCTCGATTCGTGGTTCAATGGCTGTATTCAGAAAAGAAACAGGAGTCCGCTTTTCCGGTATCTTTTTGGTACATCAGTTTGGTAGGGGCAAGCATCATTGCTGTATATGCAATTTTCAGGAAAGATGCGGTGCTGTTCATTGGGCAGGCATTTGGTCTTTTTGTCTATGGTAGAAATCTGATGTTACACCATGCAGCAAAGCTTGAACGTTCGATAGATTTTCTTCGGAAATTTAAAGTCTATCGATTACCGGCATTAATCCTTTTTACCGCAGCGGTGTTGTTTTTTAATCTAGGCAATTGGGAGGTAACGGAAAGTTCGGAAGCTCGTTACGCACTAATCCCTATGGAAATGGTGGAATCAGGGGACTATATGCACCCAACCTTGATGGGGATTTACCATTATCACAAACCTCCGATGACCTATTGGATCACCGCTGTGGCTTACAAGATATTTGGAGTTTCTTCTTGGTCTGCAAGATTTTTCCTGCAAGTAGCCTTGTTGCTTCAAATTTGGTTGGTCTACAAAATTGGTAAGATTTTGTTACAAACTGATAAAAAAGCATTCTTAGCGGCAATGCTCTATGCGTCTTTCCCTGCATTTATTATTGGGGGTCGGGCATTGACGACGGATGCCTATTTAGCGGTGTTTGTGCTTGGCGCAGTTTGGTTTTGGTTGAAATATCTTAAAAGTGGTCAAGTTGGCCAGCTTTTGGGATTCTATTGGATGCTAGGTTTAGGATTCTTAACCAAAGGTCCTGTGGTACTCATCGTTCCTATAATTTTACTAGTAGTAGGGAGGTTTCAGGGAAGAAAGGGTGATTTGGGATTATCTTGGCATTTGTTGGGTTCCTTGATGTTCATTGGAATAGGTTTTTCTTGGTTTGTGTTACTATACCTGGAAGACCCACAGTTTTTGGATTACTTCGTTTTCAAACATACCGTACAGCGCTTTGCTACTGATACTTTTAGCCGAAGTCAGCCATTTTGGTTTTATGGAGCGATTGTTTTGGGAACAGCTTTTCCTTGGATCTTGATAGTTTTTTCAAAGATGAAGGAGCTCTTTCAGGATAAAAAATCTATACAGTTTTGGTTGTTGGCTTGGACGATTATTCCCTTGATTTTTTTCTCCATCAGCAAATCAAAATTAATTCTGTACATCCTTCCGGTCTATCCTGGGATTGCTTTATTGGCGGTAGCTATTTGGTTAGGTCTTTCTCGGCAAACTCAAAAGAAATGGGATAGAATCCTGTTTGCTTTTCAAGTATTGATTTTGTTGGGATTAGCCTTTAGTCCTTTGATTGAGCCGAAGTTAGTGTTGAGTTACAAGTTTTATTTCTTGTTGATCATCACTGCCTCTGTCTTGATTTCAATTCGGGTGATTCCATTTAAAGTAGCAGACCGGTCGGTTTTTGGAGCCTATTTATTTGTCATGGGGATCACGGCAGCTTCCACCTACTTTTTTGGAGCGAATGCTGATTTGGTCAATGATCAAAAACCGATTGCTCGTTTCATCCAAGAGGAATTACCGGAAAAGAAAGACTTGCTGATTTATAATAAGCGCATGCCTTCTATGGCCTTTTTAACCGATAAAAATATCATTTCACTTTACGATGGTGATGAAAGTTTGAATCGGGAAACCCAATTTGAACGTACGGATACTTGGAAAGAAAATTTGATCAATTTGCAAGAAGTGCCCGAATGGTTACTTCAACGAGATAATGGAAACGCGATTTTGATGGTACGTAAAAACCAATTGGAAAAGTTTCCTGAAAAATTTCCAACGG
The DNA here is from genome assembly GCF_054166905.1 of Mongoliitalea sp. Lineage (NCBI taxonomy): Bacteria > Pseudomonadati > Bacteroidota > Cytophagia > Cytophagales > Cyclobacteriaceae > Mongoliitalea > Mongoliitalea sp. The sequence goes on from NZ_JBSZCK010000023.1 coordinate 58,731, forward strand.
CTCAATTATCCGAGAAAGTGGAATTTGGGAAATGGGTACTCTTGTATTCAAAGAATCAATAATTTGGCACTTACATATACATTTGCTAATATGTGCTTGTAACGTATGAAAATCCTCTTAACTCAAATCAGCTACCTGATCAAAAATAAGCCTGAGCGGAGAAATCTAAAACTCTTGCTGAAGTTTACACTCCTGCTATTTTTGATTATAGCCATTTTTACTGCCTCTTTTCACTACTTGATGTATCTGGAAGGAAGAGAGTATTCTATTCTAACTGGACTTTATTGGACTTTGACGGTGATGTCCACCCTAGGGTTCGGAGATATTACGTTTGAAACTGACCTTGGTAGGACTTACAGTGTGTTTGTCCTGTTGACAGGGATGCTATTTTTATTGATCTTATTTCCTTTCACCTTTATCAACTTTTTTTATTCTCCTTGGATGAAGGCTCAGGAACAATCTAGAGTGCCAAAAGTCTTGGAAGAAGAGATTTCTGGGCATGTGATATTAACAAATTATGATCCCGTTACTCAAGCTTTGATTAAAAAGCTCAAACGCATCAGTGTGCCATATGTGCTACTGGTCAAAACTTTTGAAGAGGGGTTGAAATTACGTGAAATGGATGTGGATGTTATGCTGGGGGAATTGGATGACCCCAAAACCTACATAAATGCCCGTGTCAATGATGCCTTATTGGTAGCTACTACCACTACCGATGTGACGAATACCTCGGTTGCCTTTACCGTTAGGGAGGTAAGCCCAAAAGTCCCCATCATTTCTACCTGTAATTTTGAAGCCTCAGAGGATATCCTCGAATTAGCGGGATGTAATCACGTATTGCGTCTAGGAGAAAATATGGGAATATTTTTGGCTAGAAGGGCGAGTGGGGGAGATGCCTCTGCACAGATTATTGGGAAATTTGAAGATTTACACATAGCAGAAGCTTCTGTAAAGGGATCTCAATTAGTAGGTAAGCAGCTGCGGGAAACACAATTGAGAGAACAAGTCGGTGTAAGCGTATTAGGAATTTGGGAAAGAGGGTATTTTGAGACTGCTTTCCCGGAAACTTTGATCGAAGAACATACGGTGTTGGTCTTGGCAGGAACAGAGGAGCAGATAGAGAACTACAATAAAAACTATTGTGTCAAAAAGCCTACAACCGCACCGTTGGTAATTATTGGAGGAGGAAGAGTTGGTAGGGCTACTGGCAGAGCTTTAGCGGCGAGAGGTCTGGATTATAGAATCGTAGAGAAGGTTCCGGAAAGAATAAAGGATACAGGTAAATACATCTATGGGGATGCTGCAGATTATGAAACCTTGTGCAGAGCGGGTATTCAAGAAGCCCCCTGCGTGATTGTTTCCACCCATGAAGATGATGTCAATACTTATCTGACGATCTATTGCCGGAAACTGCGTCCCGACATTCAGGTGATTACACGTGCTACTTATGACCGTAACTTAAGTACTATTCATCGGGCAGGAGCAGATTTTGTGCTTTCTTATGCATCCATGGGCTCCAATAATATTTTGAACTTATTGAATCGAAGCGATACCTTGATGGTGGCTGAAGGCTTGGATTTGATTAAAATCAAGGTTCCGGAAGCATTGGCAGGTAAAACCATCGCAGAAAGTGATATCCGAAAAGAAACAGGATGTACGGTGATTGCTTTGAAAAGAGCAGGAGGGATGGAGGTCAATCCTGAACCTACCTGTATCTTAGAGGAAGGGACAGAAATGGTATTGATCGGTACCGTAGAAGCAGAGAATAAGTTTTTTAACGAATACAAGGTTTGATCATAAAAAAAAACTGCCGAAAAAATTCCAGCAGCTTTTCAAATTATCAATCTATGTTAGTTCATGTTTTCGTTACCTTCGCCTCCGCCTTTCAAGTCGTCGTTGGTAACGCCTCTTCTTTTTCTTCGGCTAGGTTCCATCGTTAATTTCCCTAATCTATAATTGAAGTTTACTTTAAAGTTCATGTTACGCATGCCTATGGTACTTTGCTGCATGATGTTTGGAGTAATCAACTCATTGTTGATTCTGAAAACTGGTGTGAAGAAGTTTTCAGCACCGAATCCAATGCTTCCTCTCTTTTCGTTAAATTGTTTGTTGATATTTAGGCTGTAAATCCCGAAAGCACCAGCTGTTCCTTGTAACTGCACCTGTCTGCCCCGCATAAATGCAAAAGACTGTAATTGCCAGTTGTTTGGTAAGGAGTAATTGGCGAAGATCCTTCCTGAGAATACAAATCCATCGTTGGCAGCAGCATACAATGGATCATCCAAACCATTATTTAAGCGTGCATAGTATCCGTCCACACTACCATTCAAGGAGAATTTATCCGAAAGGGTGATATTGGAGAAAATGCTCAAACCGTATGCTTTTTCACGGCCGATATTTTCGAAGGTAGTAAAGATGATGTCATCTTCCTGTACTGTTCTTACGGGCTGAATGGAGCCTGTGGTATTTCTGAAAAAGGTGGTGAAATTAATGGTGGTTCCTTTGCTGAAAGTACTGTAAGAAAGTTCGTAATTATCCGTCAATTCTGGATCCAATAATGGATTACCCTGGGAAATCTGCTGAGGGTTGGCGGCATTGATATTGGGGTTCAAGAAGTTGAGGGAAGGTCTCTGTACACGCTTATTGTAAGCAGCTTTAATCATTCTGCCATTTTCCAACCTTCTGCTCAAGTTGACACTTGGTACAATGACTCCGTAGGAAGGAATGTCTGCTTCGATTTCTGAATTTCTGAAGTCCGCACTGATAGTAGTATATTCATAACGCAACCCACCTTTGAAGGAGTATTTTTTCAGGAAATTAGTAGTGTAAGATGCATAAGCAGCGGTTACATTTTGATCGTAGGTGAATTCGTTGGAAAAGGCTACATCATCAATCTCCACAAATTCCCCATCAGAACCTGTTGCAGTGAAGTAAGCAAAATCACTGGTAGCTCTTCTCAAAATGTTTTTCGCACCATATTCCAAAATTTTGTTTTTGCTGTTTGCAATCGGCGTTACATAATCTAATTGGATGGTGTATTCCTGATTGACGCCAAGGTTATTATTTTTTACTCGGCTTAGGATATCATCAAAAGTACCGTTGTAAAGACTGTTGATGAAATCATTGGTCAGGTTGTTTTGACTGTACAATCCGGAGATGGAAAATTCCTTCAAAGGCTTTTCATAGGTTTTGGTATAGTTGAAGTTTACATCAACATTGTTAGAAAGATTGTTGACGCTTACATTTCTCAAAAGAGAACTGACCAATGTTTCCTCAAAGAAGGTTTCTGTAGACAATCCATCTTGCCAGTTTTGCATATTTCTCAAGCCCAAACTCACCGATGCTGTCAAGAAATTGAATTTATCCAACTCATAATCCCATCCAAGGTTGTATCTGCCGAAAATCATGTTGCTACGCGTATCGGCATACTGATTGATTTGCAAAGCAGTACCATCTGCATTGGTCACAGTCTGTTGGTTATCAAAAAAACCACGGATATTATATCCTGCTCTACCAAAACCTCCCAAGGTCCAGCCCATTTTACCCCTTTTCAAACTCGCGTTCAAACCCAAGTTACTTCCACGAAGACCTGCACTGGAGTTGATATTTAAAGTGGCACCTTGAAGATTGTTCTTTTTAGTCACGATATTGATAACACCACCTGTACCTTCTGCGTCATATTTCGCAGATGGAGAAGTAATGACTTCAATGGATTTGATTTCTTCAGCTGGAATTTGCTTTAACGCATCAGCAACGTTGCTAGCCACAATTGCAGATTGTTTACCGTTAATCAATACCAAGATATTGCTACTTCCTCTCATAGAAACATTGCCATCCATATCCACTGATAGCATAGGCACTCTTCTCATGACATCCGTAGCATCACCACCGATTAAGGTTTTGTCATTTTCGGCATTATAGATGGTTCGGTCAACTTTTTCTTCAAATAAATCACGCTGTCCCGTTACGGTGACTTCTTGCAAAGCAACTGCTTCTGTTTCTAAGTGGATTTTCCCTAAATCTACTCGGAAATTTGTTTCACTAATGGTGATAGGCTGAGAACTGTAAGACTGAAAACCCATAAATGATATCTGGATTTTATAGGTGCCATCTCCAAAGTTGGCCAAGATGAATTCCCCATCAAATCCTGCCACTGCTCCAGCTACTGTTTGATCAGTAGTGGCATCAATTAAAGATACAGCTGCATAAGGAATAGGTTCGTCCTTATCTTTTTCAAAAATCTTTCCAAGTATTTGATATACTGGCTTAGCTGTTTCCGTCGTCTGCGCTTGTGCCTGTTGGATAACTAATGCAGGAAGAAGAAGGAATACAATCAATAGTTGGTTTAGCGTTTTCATTTTTCGTGGATAGTTTACGGCAACAAAGGAAGAAAAGACAGGATTCAAAAAAAAACGAACTAGACAGGGCTGGGAAATGTCTCGACGAGTTTGGGTTTTCGTCAGATGAAATCAAATCTAAGCTTACAATCAGAATTTTATCCTTTAAAAGTCCTGTTTGGTCGGTGAGTTGCCCTGTTTGGTAGATTAGAATGGGTATTGTTTAAAATAATATTTTTCTTTACATTCGATTGACAGTGAACATATGCAAACAATAACCTTCAAAAGAAATATATCCCTACTTGTACATATTCTGATATGGGCCTTGGTAGGATTTATTTTATTCCTGCTTTTTCCGATTTCCTCAGGGCTGACATTCCCTTCTCCTTATTGGGTCAAACAAATGATCATGTTTGCAATGTTGATTGGGGTTTTTTACCTGAATTATTTTTACTTAACCCAAGAGTTCTTATTTAAAAATCAGATTGCTAAATTCTTAATTTACAATTTCGTAGCAGGGATAATTTACATACTCATTTTGATTGTATACGATGAACTGTTTGGTATGCAGGAGCTGATGCATCAGGTTTTTAGGCCGAATATTCCTTATACACCAAGGCCGCGGAATTATTATTATGACGTATCCAATTTATTGGTTTTCTTCATGTCTGCCGGTATCAGTACTAGTGTAGCGACGATTTTAAAATGGCAATCCGATGAAAAATTCCGATTGGAGTTGGAGCAAGAAAAAACCAATTCCGAACTGCTGTACCTGAAAGCGCAGATCAACCCCCATTTTTTCTTCAATACACTAAATAATATCTACTCCCTTGCTAATATTGACATTGAAAAGGCGAAGACAGCTTTGTTAAAGTTGAGCAGGATGATGCGCTATGTGCTGTATGAGACAGAGAAAAATCATACTTTGCTTAGTAAAGAACTTGATTTTATCAAAGACTTTTTGGAGTTGATGCGCTTGCGCTTGACGAGCAAAGTACAATTAGATGTACAAATTCCAGAACGGGTGGAGGAGGCAGAGATTGCCCCGATGATTCTCTTACCATTTATTGAAAACTGTTTCAAACATGGTATAAGCTCCCAACAGGATAGTCCTATTTCAATCTATTTAAAAAAGGAAAAACATACGCTTTCCTTAGTAACAAAAAATACCATTGTGAAAATAGCGGAGGATTCTCCAGAAGCGAAAGCTAGTGGTATTGGATTGGCAAATACCAAACGACGGTTGGATTTGTTGTATCCTGGTAAATTTACACTTCAGATACGTGAGGATTTGAAAAATTCGCTCTATGAAATTGAACTAACCCTGGATCTCTCATGAAAATCTCTTGTATAGCGGTAGATGATGAGCCTTTGGCCTTGGACTTGGTCTGTAAATTCATAGATCAAACCTCCTTTTTGGAGCTGTTGGGCCGTTTTGACAATGCCATTGAAGCCTTACAGTTTATCAATGCTCAGGAAGTGGATCTGATTTTTTTGGATATTCAAATGCCGGATTTGTCAGGGATGGAATTAGCTCGAATCATTGATGGTAAGCAGGGTAGAAAAAAGCCTAAAATTGTTTTTACTACGGCTTATAATCAGTTTGCAATTGAAGGGTATAAGGTGGATGCACTTGATTATTTGTTGAAGCCTTTTAGCTACGAGGAGTTTTTAAAGGCCACTACAAAGGCTTATGAATTTTACGAAAAACAGGGCTTGGAACAGGTGGTAAGTTCAGGGGTAACCGCTTCAGATTTCATTTTTTTAAAAGTGGAATACCAATTGGTGAAGGTGATGTTGTCAGATATTCTATATGTGGAGGCTTACAAGGATTACGTCAAAGTCCACCTAAAGTCCAAACCAAACCCCATACTTTCTCTGACAAGTATGAAGAACATGGAAGAGTTGCTTCCGGCAAATGATTTTCTTCGAGTTCATCGCTCATATATCGTGAATGTCAATCATATAGATGCCATCAGTAAAAACATGTTGCAGGTGGGTGATGCGCACTTGGCAGTAAGTGAACATTACAAGGAAGGGTTTTTGAAATTTATCGAAAAGTGGATGAAATAAACTTATTTTGAAATAAACGGGTTTTTTTAGGATTCAAATAAGTAGAATATTCTGAAAACATACTGGATTCAGGCTGAGAACAATCGGAAATTTGGAACAAATCTGTTCGTTTTCCCGTATATATATACTGTAAATCTCAACTATGCATTCAGAACATCAAAAATTTATGAAAATGGCTATTGACTTGTCCCGAGAAGGGATGCAGTCAGGGGTAGGCGGACCATTTGGATGTGTCATCGTCAAAGATGGGAAAGTAGTCGGCAAAGGTTCCAATGCAGTATCCAGTAGCAATGACCCCACTGCTCATGCAGAGGTAGTTGCCATTCGCGATGCCTGCAATAATCTGGGTCATTTTCAATTAGACGGATGTATTTTATATACTTCCTGCGAGCCCTGCCCCATGTGCTTAGGGGCGATTTATTGGGCTAGACCAGCAAAAGTCTATTACGCAAACACCAAAGTTGATGCAGCGCGCATCGATTTTGATGATCAATTTATTTACCAGGAATTGGAGTTGCCTTTAGAACAACGCAAGATTCCTTTTGAACAACTGATGAATGGGGAGGCCTGGGAGGTATTTGAGGAATGGAAAAGTAAATCAGATAAAACACTTTATTAAAATTAGAAATTATGAAAAAGCTATGGATTGTTGGAGTTTTGATCGCCTCTTTTTTGGCTGCATGCGCAGGCGAGAAAAGTATGGAACAGCGATTTGTTTTTGAGGCTGATAAAATTGTAGATGTAGAAACAGGGGATGAATATATCTTGGAGGATATTGAAGAATTTACTGTGGTGCACACAGACGGCACTGTAGAGAAAATTCCATTAGAAGAGTCTCCATTTTACACAGGGACCTTTTCTGCTGAGTATTTAGAGGAGCTTAACAAAAGAATGGAAGATCGTAAGTTGCAATTGCTCGATGAAAAGAAGCAAAAAATCAAAGAGGCTAGAAAAGCTCGCTACGCAGAAGTAAGTGATGAAGATTTATTAGCTCAATTTAAATCAGGTCATGCAGAAGGTGTGGAGCTCGGTATACAGATTGATATGATTGCTGAATTGATCGATAGAGGAGTGATATCAGAGGATGAAGCCCCTGTAATGTTAGAGATTGAGCCAGAGTTGGTGGATTTGGATATTATGATAGACGCGCCAGTAATGTAAGTTGCTTAATTGAAGAACCCATTTTGGGCTGTTTCTGAGGTAAATTTTGAAAAAAAGAGCCTTTGGAAGCAGCCTTTTTTTTGTGATGAATATCACCGATTTTGATGATGGAAGAGGGTATTTTTAAACCATCAATCAAACAATAACTCCATGAGCCACTATCAAATTTTAATTATTGGGGGAGGTACAGCCGGAATCACTGTTGCTGCCCAATTGCGTAGAAAAGCAAAAGACTTACAAGTTGCTATTCTTGAACCTTCTGACAAGCATTATTACCAACCTGCGTGGACGCTCGTAGGTGCGGGGACTTATAATTTCAAGGATACAGAGCGCTCCGAAGCGAATTATATTCCCAAAGGAGTTACTTGGATTAAAGATAAGGCTGTTAGCCTGACTCCCGAAAAGAATACTGTAATGACAGCAACTAATGGAGAAATTACCTACGATTACTTGGTACTTGCGCCGGGTTTGATCATGGCACCTGAAATGATCCCGGGATTAAAAGAAGCACTGGGAAAAGGAGTGGTTTGCAGCAATTATACAGATCCTGAACATACCTGGGAAGTATTGAAGAATTTTAAAGGAGGAAATGCAGTATTTACCCAACCAACAACCCCTATCAAGTGTGGTGGAGCCCCTCAAAAAATCATGTATTTAGCCGAGGAGTACTTCCGTAAGGCGAGTGTTCGCGAAAAAACAAATGTAGTATTTGCCACTCCCGGTACCGTGATTTTTGGAGTTAAGGAGTTTGCGAAGACTTTGAATAAGATCATTATCGATCGTGATATTCTGTTTAAGCCACATTATGCTCCTATCAAGATAGATGCAGAAAAGCAGGAGATTACTTTCAAATATACCCATGAAAACATTGCTCAATGTGCGGATACCATTGTCCCTGCTTTAGGTGAAAGTTTGGTAGGTGATTCCGAGATTGTCATGAAGTTTGATATGTTACATATCGCTCCTCCTCAGCAAGCACCTGATTTTGTTAGAAACTCCTCAGTTTCCATGCAAGAGGGCCCAAATAAAGGCTGGGTGGATGTAGATATCAATACCTTGCAGCATAAGCGTTTTTCAAATGTATTTTCCTTGGGGGATGTAGCTGCATTGCCAACTGCTAAAACAGGGGCAGCTGTCAGAAAACAAGCTCCCGTAGTGGTGGGTAATCTCATCCATTTGATTCGTACCAATGCGATTGCAGACTTGAAGTACGAAGGATATTCATCCTGCCCATTGGTGACGGGTTATAGTAAGATGGTCCTGGCAGAATTTAAATATAATAACGTCCGTGACTCAGATCCCTTGATCTCCAAATTTGTTGACACTACCAAGGAGCAATACAGCATGTGGCTATTGAAAAAGCATGTTCTGCCCATTATGTATTGGGAAGGAATGTTGAAGGGAAGAGCGTAGGGGTGTATTGTAGGATGTACCAAGTACCAGGTACCAAGTAGCGAGGCTTGGCTGTTGCAAGCAGGAGACGAGAAGCGAGAGACGAGAAGCGAGAGACGAGAAACAAGAGGCAAGAACCAAGAATCAAGAGACAAGAACCAAGAGTCCAGAACACAGTGTCACGTCTTGAAATTTCTTTATAGGGATGAACTTTTCCAAAGTTTTAAACTTTGGAAAAGTTTTATAATTCTTCAATGCTTAAACAAAGCCTCCAATCCCAGCGGGATCAACTATTTATAGTTACAATACGTCTTGGGACAGGTGCGACTCCGTTCGGAGTCGAATGTCTCTACTTGCAAATAATTGAGCTATAAACATGTGACCTCTTCGAGGTCAGGATCTTCGGCAATGACATGCTCACTGCCAACTGAACTGCTCACTCTACGACTGCCAGTCAGTCCACTGTCATTCCTAATTCTTCATTCCTCATTCTACATTTCTCACCACTGCTCACTGCCCACTGCTCACTCCAATGCCGGGGGATAAATCCCACGGCTATTGATACCTGCTTCTCTGAGAAAATTAACCAAGAAATCATTACAAAAATCTAATTCCCTCAGGGGATTTCAAATCCCCATTTATCTACCGACCTAGATTGCAAATCTCAAACAGCAGAACCACTGTTCACTGCCCACTGCCAACTCTACCACTACCCGTCAGCCCACAGTCATTCCTCATTCTTCATTCCTAATTCTACATTGTTCACTGTTCACTGCCAACTGCTCACTCCACTACTGCCAGTCAGTCCACACCCTCATTTCTCCAAGATAAGTTGAAATAACGCCCACCGCTTGGTACCTTTACCTAAAAAAATCTTGGTGGAAAAAATTCTCACGCTTATAGTTACCTATAATGGGGCGCAATGGATAGAAAGGTGTCTGAAGCAGATTGAAGACAATACGGTGAAATCAGATATTATGATAGTTGATAATCGCTCGACTGATGATACAGTTTCGATTATCCGTACAATTTTCCCGCAAGTACAACTTATTGAATCAGAAGTAAATGTAGGTTTTGGAGCTGCCAATAATTTGGGGATGCAATTAGCTATTGATTCCAACTATAGCCACATTTTCCTGTTAAATCAAGATGCTTACATTCAAAAAGATTGTATTGAGAAACTATTGAACTCGTATATGTCCTCCAATTCCTTTGGTATCCTGAGTCCCATCCAATTGAAGCCCAATGGACAAGAACTAGATGGAGTGTTTCACAATCAGGTGAAAAAAAATTATAATCCTTCATCAGAAGATTTGTTGATAGCTTTAAATAACCCTACGATCTTTGGACCTTTGGCAGTACGTTTTGTAGGTGCAGCTGCTTGGTTTATGAGTGTAGAAGTAGTCAAGAAAGTAGGATTTTTCGATCCTATTTTTTATCACTATGGCGAAGACAATAATTTTGCAGCCCGGGTGCAGTATTTTGGGTATGGTATCGGAATTGAAAAAAGTACCTCTATGATTCATGATAGAAAACCTCGAAGAAAAGATGCCTATTTGCCCATCAAATTACGTTCTTTTCCGCTTCATCAGTTGGTTGACATCAGAAAGCCATTTCCAATTGCTTGGATGGTAGGCTTACATCAGTTACTCTCTACTAGAAAGAAAATAGTTAAAAAATATGGTGATCAATATGATCAGGAATATGAAAAAATAAAAAGATGGTTTTTTGAAGATTTGAGCAGGGCTCGAGCTATCAGGAAGTCTTTTAAAAAAGGTCAAAATGATTCATAGTTCCATTCATCAAAAGTATTTTTAAGCAGTTAGGCAATCTATTACATTTACAGAAGATTATTGCGCTGATGAAGTTACTTGGATTCCTTGTGTTTTTCTTTGTTTTTTTGCTGCCTGTTCGGGCTCAGGTGGTATGGGTTTATGATGCACAGACCAAACAAGGGTTGGAGTTTGTTTTGATTTCTTTAGGTTCTAGTCAAAATTCCGTTCAAACCGATTCGGAGGGGAAGGCTGATATCAGTCTTTTGGGTGGGAAAAATGAAAACGTTCGATTCAGACTGTTTGGCTATCAATTGAAGCAACTCAGTTGGGATGAGCTTTTAGAAAGGGATTTTACTGTAGCCATGCAGGTAAGTGAACTCACGCTGCAGCGAGCGGTGGTTTCTGCTACTCGTTGGACACAATCGCGGCAGCAAGTACCCAATAAAATCAGTCAAATTTCTAAGGAGGAGCAATTGTTTCTCAATCCTCAAACTGCTGCGGATTTATTGAATATTTCGGGGGATGTATTTATCCAAAAAAGCCAACAGGGTGGAGGAAGTCCCATGATCAGAGGGTTTTCTACCAACCGATTGCTCTATGCCGTAGATGGAGTGAGGATGAACACTGCCATATTTCGAAGTGGAAATTTACATAATGTCATTTCATTAGATCCATTTGCTATTGAAAATACGGAAGTCTTTTTCGGGCCTGGCTCTATTATTTACGGATCAGATGCCATCGGTGCTGTGATGAGTTTTGAGACCTTGAAACCTGTTTTTCAGGAGAATAAACAGTTTAAAGTAGATGGGAATGTAAGTTTGCGAGGGAATACTGCCAATAAGGAGCAAACGGGTCATGTGCATCTTCGTTATGGAAACAATCGTTGGGCTGGAGTCAGCAGTTTTTCAAGATATAATTTTGGGGATTCACGGATGGGAACCCGAGGTCCTGAAGAGTTTCTAAGGCCAACACTTGTCGAAAGAGTCCAAGGGCAAGATGTTATCGTAGAGAATGCTAATCCCTTGATACAAATCCCGTCAGGATATCAGCAGAGCAATTTCATGCAAAAATTGGCATTGAGAACGGATAGTGGATGGAATTTTCAATATGCGTTTCATTTTTCCGAGACCAGTAATTTTCCGCGATATGATCGCTTGATTCGCTTGCGATCCAATGGTTTGCCTCAGAGTGCTGAGTGGATGTACGGTCCTCAAATATGGGCCATGCATCATTTCAATGTGCAACATTCGAACACCACCTCTTCATTGTATGATCAATTATCCATCAATTTAGCCTACCAGCGATTTGAAGAGAGCAGGATTGATCGGAATTTTAGAAGTTCTATCCGAAGAGAACGGGAAGAGCGAGTAGATGCTTATTCCTTAAATGTGGATTTGACCAAGACTGTTTCTAAAGCTGTACAGTTATTTTATGGACTAGAGGGGGTTCTGAATGATGTGCGCTCAGAGGGGACAGATGTGAATATAGATACAGGAATCAAGGGAGTAGGCCCTGCCAGATACCCGAATGCGACATGGAGTTCCGGTGCAGCTTATCTGACTTCTCATATTCAGCTCACTAAAAATTCCCTTATTCAAGGTGGTCTGCGTTACAATATTTTTGCCTTAAATGCTGATTTTACAAATAATCTTCCCTTTTACCCCCTTCCTTTTGAGCAAACATCTTTACAAAATTCTGCATTTATAGGGAGTTTGGGTTATGTCTTTTCTTCAGCAGAAGGTTGGGTAATGCATGCCAATGTATCCAAAGGTTTTAGAGCTCCCAATGTGGATGATATCGGAAAATTTTTCGATTCTGAGCCAGGTGCTGTATTGGTTCCGAACCCTGCTTTACAGGCGGAGGATGCCTACAATGCGGAGGTCAATATTGGTAAGGTGATAAAAGATCGGGTTTTATTTGATGTAACGGCATACTATACCTATCTCAATAATGCATTGGTTAGAAGAATGAGTCAGTTTAATGGTCAGGATAGTATCTTCTATGATGGCACATTGAGTCAGGTTTTAAGTTTGCAAAACGCTGCATTTGTGCAAATACAAGGCCTGCAGGTGGGTCTAGAGTATAAAGTGTCCAAGAGTTTTACCTTGCATTCAAAACTGAATATTCAGCGAGGGATTGAAGAAATGGAGGACGGCGAGCGGAGTCCTAGCAGGCATGCCCCACCAACCTTTGGTCTTACCCGCTTGGATTATCAGCGAAAAAACCTTCGCTTGCAGCTATTTGCGGAGTATGCTGGTTCTTTTACCTTTGAGCAATTACCTTTGGAAGAGCGTGCCAAACCTGAATTATATGCAGTAGATGCATTAGGGAGGCCATTTAGCCCTTCATGGGCCACGCTTAATTTCAAGGCACAATACAGATTTCCTCCATGGGTGACGATAAATGCAGGTTTGGAGAATTTGACCGATGTCAGGTATAGAACTTACAGCTCTGGTATTGCAGCTCCGGGCAGGAATTTTGTTTTAAGTATCAATATTGATTTCTAGGGTGACTCAGCGCACGTTGGATTGATGGATAATTTTTTATTTTTAAGGTTATGAAAAAGATCCTGCTAGTATCCATATTCCTCATTCATATTACCATGCTATCAATGGCTCAGGTGGTGTCAGAGGCTCCACACAAAATCATCTTTCAATTAACGGATGGAAATGTAGATGTACATGAGAAGTTTTTGAGGCAACTGGAAAATGTCTTGAGGGCTGCTCCCAATGCGCAGATAGAAGTGGTTACTCATGGGATGGGGATAGATTTGATGCGGAAGTCAACTAATCTTTATACTGACAGGATTGCAGCATTGGTAGAGAAAGGTGTTGAATTTATGGTCTGTGAGAATACACTTTCCCAACGAAAACTGGAAAAGGGGGAATTCTTGGAGCTGTCAGGTTTTGTTCAAGCAGGTGTTTTGGAAATAGTCATAAAGCAAGAGCAAGGTTGGATCTACATTAAGGCAGGTATTTAGTACTTTTATTTAAAAATGCGTAGCTTTCGTTGATTTTTAAAGGAAGCTATGTTCGAATTCTTAGAAGAAACTGCCACCCAACTTGGACCTGTGAAGGCTGCCTTAGCGGCTACTATCTTTACATGGCTCATGACAGCTGTTGGTGCCTCTATCGTTTTCTTTTTTAAAACCATTAACCGGGCGGTATTTGACACCATGCTAGGTTTTACAGGAGGGGTGATGATAGCGGCTAGTTTTTGGTCACTTCTGAATCCTAGCCTAGAATATGCTAAAGAGATTTTCCCCACCATGCATTGGCTGCCTGTTGCAGCGGGATTTCTTCTTGGAGGCTTATTTATTTTCGCTTTAGATAAATTGCTTCCTCATTTACATATCAATTTTGGACAGGCTGAAAAGGAAGGTATTTCTACATCTTGGCATAAATCCACTCTTTTGTTATTAGCGATTACCTTACACAATATTCCGGAAGGACTTGCCATAGGCATCTTGTTTGGATCAGCAGCACTGGGATTAGAAGGTGCATCAATCACTGCCGCCGTAGCTTTAGCCTTAGGTATTGCCATTCAAAATATCCCGGAAGGGATGGCTGTTTCCATGCCTCTGAGGAGAGCTGGAATGAGCAGAAAAAAGAGTTTTTGGTATGGTCAGCTATCTGCTATTGTAGAGCCCATGGCCGGGGTAGTTGGGGCCATATCCGTGATATTTATGCAGAATATTCTCCCATTCGCGCTTTCATTTGCAGCAGGTGCCATGATTTTTGTAGTGATAGAAGAAGTAATTCCCGAAACCCAACGGGATAAATACACCGATTTAGCCGTGTTAGGTTTTATGATCGGTTTTGTAGTGATGATGGTATTGGATGTGGCTTGGGCGTAAAGTATAATTTCTAGCCATAGAAATCGTATTCTTCTGACTTGTTTAACCGTTTTCTCCAAATAAGGGTTGCGGTTCAATATCTTCTCGTTTTTTAAGACCGAATCCTTCGACTGCATATTTTCGGATATGAGCTTCCATTTCTTCAATGGAATCTGTCATGAGAAATAGCTCCAAATCTGATTTGTTTATGGTCCCATAATCTGCTAAGTGTACGATGTAATCATATAAATGCTGATGAAATTCTGAACACATCAAAACCACGGGAAACCTGCGCATAACCTTTGTTTGCATCAAGGTGAGTGCTTCAAAAAACTCGTCTAATGTTCCAAACCCACCTGGCATCACCACAAAAGCATAGCTATACTTGGATAGCAGCACTTTTCTTACAAAGAAATACTTGAAGTTCATAAACTTATCCAAGTATGGATTGTGATGTTGCTCAAAAGGTAGGATGATATTACAGCCAACCGATTTTCCTCCAACATTTTTAGCACCTCTGTTGGCGGCCTCCATGATTCCAGGACCACCTCCAGTCATGACCGTGAAGCCCATTTTGCTGACCTGTTCGCCAACTCTTACTGCTAGTTGGTAGAAGGGGTCCTTTTCTTCAAATCGAGCCGAACCAAATACCGTTACACAAGGCCCTACAAAGTGTAGCATCCGGAAGCCACGGATAAATTCAAGCATGACTTTTAAAATCATCTTAAATTCTTTCCAGCGGGTTTGAGGACCTGCAAAAAATTCCTCTTCTTCGGGATTTACTAGGGGGGAAAAGCTTTTTGGATTCTCTTTAATCATGGGTGGTTGAGTTTAGCTTGGAGCAAGATAAGAAACCTTTTATACTTTGAAAATGCAGAGTTTTACAAAATTCCATTTTTTTTGGAAACATTTTGGATAACTTACCTTATCAAATAATCAGACTATGAAAAAAATCAATTCATTTATTTTAGTACTCGCAATGATCAGTACACAACTAATGATGGCCTGTGGGGCTGAAAAGACTGAAGAGGATGAAACTACCGATGAGCTCACTGCAAAAAGAGGAGGCATTGCTTTATATACCTTAAGAGAAGCGATGGCCCAAGACCCTAAAGCTACCTTACAAAGCGTAGCAGATATAGGATATGCATACATTGAGGCTGCGGGATATGCGGATGGTAAATTCTATGGAATGGAGCCGGTAGCATTTAAGGAGTATGTGGAGTCCATTGGTCTTACTGCTAAAAGTGCCCATATGGGAGGTGTTACCTTGGAAAATGCAGATGAGCTGATTGCTGCTACGAAAGAAGCCGGCTTCACCTATTTTGTTATTCCTGTGCCGCCCATGGGTATGTTTACCTACGGTCCTGAGGGATTGGGTATGAAAGGTACTCCCGAAGAACTTGTTCAGATTCTGAATGAAATCGGAGAAAAATGTACAGCAGCAGGTTTGAAGCTACTCTACCATAACCATGACTTCGAATTTGTACCTAGAGAAGATGGGGTGATTTTGACAGATTATATTTTGGATAACACCGATCCTGCTCATGTCAATTTCGAAATTGACATCTATTGGACAGTGAAAGCAGGAGCAGATCCCATTGCTTATTTTGAAAAATACCCCGGAAGATTTCTCGCTTGGCACTTAAAAGATATGGATGATCAAGAGCGATTTGCGCCGGTTGGAGAAGGTACCATAGATTTTGCAGAAATCTTAACCCATCAAAGCAAAGCTGGAATGGTTCATTACTTTGTAGAGCAAGACCAAACATTTGATGGCATGACTCCATTCGAATCCGTTCAGATATCCCATCAAAAAATTGTAGAATTAGGTTTTAATTGATTAGTAAGGAACAAAAAAAGAGGCTGTTTTTCGAACAGCCTCTTTTTTTTTGTTAGGGTATTTTTATTTGTACATTACCTGCTTGACAGCTTCCAAAGTACGCTTCACATTTGGAATAGTTGCGTCAATATACGTAGGTGCATAGCTCAACGGTACATCCATAGAATTCACACGTACTACTGGAGCATCTAGGTAATCAAAAGCGTTTCTCTGCAAATGGTAAGCGATTTCAGAAGAAATAGCAGCCAAAGGATTTGCTTCCTCAACCACTACGCATCTGTTGGTTTTCTTCACTGAATTCACCACTGCTGCATAATCAATTGGTCTGACGGTTCTCAAGTCAATTACTTCTGCTTCCACACCATCCTTAGCCAATTCCTCTGCTGCTTCCAAGGCAACTTTCATCATTTTACCAAATGATACGATCGTTACATCGGAGCCTTTTCTCTTAATATCAGCAACACCTATTGGAAGTAAGTATTCACCCTCAGGTACTTCACCTTTATCGGAGTACATTAACTCAGATTCCATAAAAATCACAGGATCGTTATCTCTAATGGAAGCTTTCAATAAGCCTTTCGCATCATAAGGATTAGAAGGTACGACTACTTTCAAACCTGGAGTGTTGGCAAACCAATTTTCGAAGTTGGAAGAGTGGGTTGCACCCAATTGTCCAGCATTACCAGTTGGACCTCGGAACACGATTGGTACACTGTAAGCGCCACCTGACATTGCGAGCATTTTGGCAGCTGAGTTGATCACCTGATCAATCGCAACTAAGGAAAAGTTGAAAGTCATGAATTCGATGATTGGTCTCAGTCCATTCATCGCAGCACCTACTCCCAAACCTGCAAAACCAAGCTCAGCAATCGGGGTATCGTACACCCTGTCCGGTCCAAACTCGTCTAACATACCTTGGGATACCTTGTAGGCACCGTTATATTCAGCTACTTCTTCACCCATGAGAAACACGTTTTTATCGCGTCTCATTTCTTCCGACATAGCTTCTCTTAATGCTTCTCTAAATTGGATAACTCTCATTTCAAAATCTATATTTTGGCCCGTAAAAATAGAAAGTAATCCCTCAATTCCAAAACATCACAGAGGCATAAATGCCATTAATGAAAGAAATAGAGCACTTCAAATGGGGTTTACTCTTCTTTTTTAACGATTTCTTTTCCACAACTTACCCAATTATTGAGCCCACCCTCTAGCATGTAGACCTTTTTAAAGCCCATTTCCTTCATTTTTTCTGTCGCAGGAATGGTGCGTTTGGCTGATCTGCAATAGACATAGTAAGTTTTCTTTTTATCTAGGCTTTCCAAGCCTTTCTCAAAATCCCCTCCCAAATAGTCGATGAATTCCGCATTTGGTATATATCCTTCCGCTACTTCATTGGGTGTGCGGATATCGAGTATAACAGCTTTTTTCTTTTTCTTTGCCGCTACTTCAAAAGCATCGGGAGCTAATGCGGGTGCTCCCTCTTGAGCATACGATTGAATGCTAAAAAGGAAGATACATACCATTGCCGTGATGGATTTCAAAAGTAAATGTTTGATGGCTGCTTGCTTTTTCATTTGTCAGGACTAGTTTTGGTTTACACTTCAAAAATAATCATTTAAAATTAACGAATTGGTACGGATAGCATTGATTTCGGATTCTCATGGCTTTATGGATGAGCAGATTGTCAAACATTGTGCGGATGTAGATGAGATTTGGCATGCAGGAGATATTGGTGATATCCGCATCTTAGATTTACTGCCCACCGGTGCTATCCATAGAATCATCACTGGAAACATCGATGATCAAGCAGCAAGACTGGAGTACCCCGAGTTCACTTCTTTTATGGTCGAAGGCTTGAAAATTGGCATGCTGCATATTGCAGGGAATCCACCAAGGTATGCCAAGGGCGTTAAAAAACTAATTCAAGAAGAAGGGTTAAAGGTCTTGGTTTGCGGACATTCCCATATTTGCAAAGTTGTTTTTGATCATGACCTTCAATGCTTGTATATGAATCCCGGGGCCATAGGTCATCAAGGTTTTCACCAAGTAAGAACGCTTTTGAAATTCGAAATTGCGAATGCTAAAGTTCAAAACTTAAAAGTGGTAGAACTCGGGAGGAGAGGTAGGGGATAAAAAATAAAGGGTTCAATCGTAAGATTCAACCCTTTTATTTTGACTTCCCGAAGGAAGTGCTTGAATTTTTGTTGGACAAGATTAGGCCTCGAAGCTTTTTTTCAGCTCTTCGATGTCTACATTTTTGATTACCGGCTTAGCATTCAATTGCTTAATTTTGATAACTCTTGTATTTTGACCTTGTCTTTTTCTTCTCAACTTTCTTTTTAACGTAGTAACAGCCATCGTCTTATCTGTTTATGTGATTCCAAATGAAGCGCAAAATTAAAATAAAATTTTGATTTTACTTACCTTTGGGCAAAATTAAAAATAATTATGTCGATTCAGAAACCAAGTCTTCCGAAAGGAACCCGTGATTTTGGCCCTGTTCAAATGGCTCGTAGGAACTTTATCCTAAATACCATCAAGGATACTTTTAAGCTATTTGGATTCCAACAATTGGAAACACCCTCCATGGAGAATCTGAGTACCCTTACGGGTAAATATGGAGATGAGGGAGATCAATTGCTATTTAAAATTTTGAATTCGGGTAATTATTTGAAAGATGTAGAGCTTGCAGATTTGGAAAAAGGTACAGCTCATGTCTTACCAAAAGTTTCAGAAAAGGGTTTGCGTTATGACTTGACCGTGCCTTTTGCTCGATACGTGGTCATGAATAGAAACGAAATTACCTTTCCGTTTAAACGTTTTCAAATCCAACCAGTATGGAGAGCAGATCGTCCTCAAAAAGGTCGCTATCGAGAGTTTTATCAGTGTGATGCAGATGTGGTGGGGACAGATAGCCTGCTTTGTGAGGTGGAAATTTTATTGATGATTAAGCGAGTATTTTCTCAACTTGGTATTACAGATTATAGTATCAAAGTGAATAACCGTAAAATTTTAACAGGATTATCCGAAGTTATCGGTGAACAAGGAAGAGAAGGGGAGTTATGTGTAGCCATTGATAAATTAGATAAAATCGGTTGGGAAAAAGTGCAAGAGGAGTTAGCTCAACGTAATTTCTCAGCAGATGCAGTAAAAAAATTGGAGCCAATTATCGGAGTGAATGGATCGAATGAACAAAAGCTGGCATTCTTGAAAAACTTCTTGTCAGCTTCTGAAGTAGGCTTACAAGGAGTACAGGAGTTGGAGGAGGTTACCCGATTATTAGCGGTTTATGGCGCCTCCCAAGAACATGTGGATTTGGATGTAGTGCTCGCGAGAGGATTATCCTATTACACAGGGGCTATTTTTGAAGTGAAGGTCAATAACGTCTCCATAGGTTCCGTGAGTGGAGGTGGTCGCTATGATAACTTGACGGGCGTTTTTGGATTAGAGGGAGTTTCGGGGGTAGGCTTCTCATTTGGAGTAGACCGCATCTATGATGTAATGGAAGAACTGGGATTATTCCCACAAGAGAATTTGGATCAAACAAAGGTATTGATCTGTCATTTTGATCAAGCTGGATTTGAATATGGGCTAAAAGTATTGCAGCTATTGCGGGAGGCAGGTATTCGTTCAGAGTTGTTTCCAGATGTTGCTAAATTCAAAAAGCAATTAACTTATGCTGATAAAAAAAATGTGCCATATGTTTTGGTGTTAGGGGATGATGAACTTGTCAATCAAACCGTAACCATCAAACATATGGCATCAGGAAAACAGGAAACTGTTGCGTTAGGAGCACTTGTGGAGAAACTCTCCGAATAACACTTAAAACCATTTTCATGAAAAAGCCTTGTGCCGACTAGCAGTTATCTAGCGGTACAAGGCTTTTTGTCATTCAATCTCTAGGATACTTTTAATAGGAATGCAAATATCTGCTTTCAGACAAACGAAATCAGAACCGACTGCCCAAATCGTCGTATGCACGCGATAGGTTCTTTGATCTGCGTCCTGGAAGGTGATGTCAACTTTGTTTTTGAGTAGATTACCAAGTGCTAAGGCCCTGTTTAAATCAAATTCTCTTTTCTTAATTGCTTCGGCACTTTCCAATACCTCACTTTTGGAGAATCTTAACTGTGTGATAAGTTCTTTTTCGATATTTTCGATGGTTTTCATAGGTTTCAGTGTTATATGATTGTACAATATACTATATTCTTACTTCAATATTTCGAGAATAGTTACATTTGATGTATTTAATTTTTTTATGGTCAGTATAAGTGGTTGCATAAATGGCTGAACGGTAGTGTAGATGTATTGAGCTATTAGCCTAAGGAATAGTAAATCATGCAACTCATTTTCTCTATTCTAGTATAGTTAACGAAGAAAACAACTGCTTAGTCTCGGGTTTTTTGAATGTTGGATAAGGTAAATCAAGAAATGCTGCTGAGAGGTTTAGAAGAAAATCGATTTAAAAATTACCTTTGTAAGAAAAAAACACAAGCTATGTTTGATTTGATGAGCATGATGGGCAAGGTGAAAGAAGCCCAAGCGAAAATAAAAGAAACTCAAGCCAAGTTAGTGCATTTACGTGCTGTTGGAGAGTCGGGTGCAGGTATGGTCAAAGTGGAGGTGAATGGCCACAGACAAGTGATGAAAATCGAAATGGATGATGCCTTGATCAATCCAAATGATAAAGAAATGCTCAGCGATCTAATTGTCGCAGCAACCAATAAAGCCATGGAGGAAATTGAAGCCAAGATTAAAAACGAAATGAAGGCAGCTACCGAAGGTATGATTCCCAATATTCCAGGAATGGATTTTGGAAATATGTTTTGATGCAACGCGCCGCCATTGTCATATTGAATTACAACGGAAGGGAGGTCTTGGAAAAGTATCTTCCTTCTGTAGTTCAGTACTCCACTTTTCCCGTCATTATTGCTGATAATGCAAGTAAAGATGATTCAGTCAAGTTCCTTCGAGAGCATTACCCTTCCATTCAACTCATATCCTTAGCAAAAAATTATGGGTTTGCTGAAGGATATAATTTGGCATTGGAACAATTGAGGGGAGACTATGAATACTTTATTTTATTAAACTCTGATGTAGAGGTTACTCCTAGTTGGGATCAGGCACTGATTTCTTGGTTAGGCACTCATCCAGAGGCAGTAAGTGTCCAACCTAAAATTCTTTCTGCAATTACTCCTACCGAATTTGATTATGCAGGTGCGGGAGGAGGGTTTTTAGATAGTTTGGGTTATCCATTCTGTAGAGGAAGGATATTAGAGTCCATCGAGGAAGATATTGGTCAATACAATGATGTCATTCCCGTAGATTGGACTTCTGGGGCTTGTATGGCAATTAGAGCAAAGGATTTTTTTGATTTCGAGGGTTTTGATGGAGCATTTTTCGCCCATATGGAAGAGATCGATCTTTGTTGGCGTTGGAGAAATGCCGGAAAACAGCCTTTTTATAATGGAAAGGTTCAGGTTTATCATGTTGGAGGAGGAACGCTTTCTCGTAGCAACAGCACGAAAGTTTATCTGAATTTCCGAAACAGCCTGCTTATGAATCGAAAAAACCTTAAGGGGTTAGATTTTTGGTGGGTTCTGGCGCATCGTCACGTACTAGACCTCTTGGCCATATTCGTTTTTTTGATGAAAGGTCAGTTTGGCTTTGCCAAAGCAGTTCTAAAAGCACATAAGGATTACAGGAAACTCAACAGAGGAGCGTTGATTTCTAAGGGAACATCATTAATAGCTAAGAAAAATAGACCTTATGCTATACTTTGGCATTATTATGGCCTAGGAATCCGAAAGTTTCATTCGGGATTAATCGAATAAAACTGGATTATTCATTTTACGGAGGTATTTCCGCATTTTCATGAGCATCGCCATGCTGACATACACGATAATCGGAGAGCCTAAAGTAATAAATGAGCTATAGATAAAGAACAAACGGATACTGTCGATAGGAAAGTTAAGTTTCTCTCCTAACTTGCTACAAACGCCGAAGGCGCTTTCTTCGAAAAAGAGTTTAATTTTGTTCATAATAGTTGGTGGTATTGGTTATATCTGCAAATTAAATAAAATACATTTCATATGCGCAATTTATTTGTGAATCAAATGGTTAAAAGTTATAAAATTCTGTTATTTACTTTTTTTTCTGCTCTTTATTTGTCGTCTTGCAGCCCCCGTATACAATCTATTGAGGGAATGTTGGATGGAATAAAAGCATCTCCTGAAGTATTGACTTTGCATAGGGACTCCGTACGCTTCACTATTTCCGGTGCAATTCCCATTAAATTTCTCAATAAAGATGCTAGAATTCTCCTCTATCCAGAATATGTCTACGGGGATAATGCCCTCCGTTTGGGAGAAATCATTCCTTTTGATGGAGTTTTCAATCAAACATTTACTGAGGCACAGTTTTCTAATAATTACCTGATTCCTTTTCTACCCGGTATGGAAAAAGGAGAATTGCAGATTAAGCCTGTATATCAGTTGAAAAACAAGCTTTATACCGGAACTCCAAAAGTGATTGGAGTAGGAGTTAACACAGCTCCCATGCTAACTCGTATGGGACAGGTGAGAAGCGATCAGCCCATTCCTGAAATCGGGGTGTATTTGACGACGGATTTTTCCGGTATCAACTCAACTGAAAATAGGTCTTATGAAGTTGAATTTTTACTAGGAAGAGATCGCTTGTCTGCCAATCAATTACCCACAGCTCTTCAGAATCTTTTACAAAGAGGAGAGCGGGGAAAAACGGTAAACTCAATTCGAATAACTGGTTTGCATTCGCCTGAAACAGAAGATACTCGAGATCATAATTTGGCAGAGAAAAGAGCTCAATCCCTTCGTCTGAGATTGGAAAATCTTGGAAGAAATTATCCTATTGAGACCAATTTTAGAAAAAATGATTGGTTTGATTTTCGCTTGCTATTGTCAGACTATCAAGGGATAGATGATAAATTGAAAGAACGTTATTTTGATGTGTTGACGTCTTCGGAGTCCTACGAAGGTAAGCTGAATAGTTTAAAGCGTTTACCACAATATGCCAAGGTTTCCAGGGATCTTTTTCCCAAACTACGTGCTGCTAAAGTCAGTATTACCTTAGCCAATAATGAATTCTCTAATCCTGAGATTGCTGCCAGTGTCTTCAAACTTCTGACAGAAGGAAGTGCCATGGAAGGATTCTCTCAAGAGCATTTGATCTATGCAGGTGAAAAAGCGGTGAGATTGAATGAAAAGGAGCTGATTTATAAAAAACTGATCGAATTATATCCCTCCGTATTGGCTTACAATAACTTGGGGGTGGTTTACATCAATCAAGCCCAAAGAGAAATCAATCAACAAAAGCGCAGGGAGTTGGTAAACTCAGCTATACGTTTGTTAAGGCAAGCGAATGGTATTCAAAATACACCTCAGGTGTATCATAATCTAGGACGTGCCTATATTTTAAACCAAAATTTCTTCGAAGCCTACATCGCAATTTCTCAGGCCTCCGGGATGAGTGGAAGTGTAGACCGGGAGTTTATCCGCATGAATGAAGCACTCAGGGGAGCTTTGGATATTGTCAATGGAGATTATCGCTTGGCGCTGATCCGCTTTGAGCAGGCGCCGGAAAATGAAGAAAATTTATTTAATAAAGGATTGGCCTACTTTCTGATCAGTGATTATGCCAATGCAGTTTTGGCTTTTGAAGAAAGTACTCAGATGAACAGGTCATCGGGCTATGGCTTCTATGGCCTTGCCATGGTAGCAGCAGTCAACGGAGACAGGGAGTCTGTATACACCTACATCAGTAGAGCCGTGCAGACAAATGAGTTCCTCCGAAGTCTTGCACCTACAGATATGATTTTTTACAGATTCTTTGATGACGAGCGTTATTTGCGAGCAATTCGAGGAGAAGCGAGAGACTAGAAGCGAGAGACTAGAAGCGAGAGGCGAGAGGCGAGAGGCGAGAAGTGAGATGCGAGAGTTTGGAATCAAGAGACAAGAGACAAGAGACAAGAATCAAGAGACAAGAATCAAGAGACAAGAATCAAGAATCAAGAGGCAAGAGGCAAGAATGTCTATCACGTCCTGAAATTTCTTGATACATTTTTCATTGTTCACTGCCCACTGTTCACTGCTCACTACCCACTGTTTGCTTCGACTTCGCTCAGCACAAGTGCTTCGACTACGCTCAGCACAAGCATTCTACATTCCCAACCACTGCTCACTGTTCACTATGCACTGCTCACTTCCCCTCCAATGCTGGGGGTTAAATCCCACGTCTATTGATGGCTGTATTTCCTAAAAATTCAACTCATTAACACCTTTAAATTCTGTATCCGTTATTGGCTTAAAAGCCACAGGACCAACTCATTCCTAATTCCTAATTCCTAATTATTCATTCTACATTCCCTACTGCCCACTGCTCACTTCCCCCTTCTCTCTACTTCTCTTAGATTCTCCAGTTTCTTATTTCTCAAGAAGCCATTGATATCTTCAAAGTGCTCTTTTACCCGCTTATTGCCAAATTCAAAAACTTTCGTTGCCAAGCCATCTAAGAAATCTCGGTCGTGAGAAACTAAGATCAATGTGCCGTCAAAATCTTTCAAAGCATCCTTGATGATATCTTTGGTTCGCATATCCAGGTGGTTGGTAGGTTCATCAAGAATAAGAAGGTTTACTGGCTCCAATAGGAGTTTGATCATAGCCAAACGGGTTTTTTCACCACCGGATAATACTTTGACTTTCTTGTTGATATCATCCCCTTTGAACATGAAGGCACCTAGCAAGTCTTTGATCTTACTGCGGATTTCACCCACTGCAATCTGATCTATGGTCTCAAAAATGGTCAGATTTTCATCCAGTTGGGAAGCTTGGTTTTGTGCGAAGTAGCCAATCATGGAGTTATGACCCAATTCGCATTTACCCGTATAGTCGATTTCTCCCATGATGGCCTTAATCATGGTGGATTTACCTTCTCCATTTTTACCTACAAACGCCACTTTCTGTCCCCGTTCAATGGTCATAGAAGCATCTTTGAAGACTACATGCTCTCCGTAAGATTTGGAGAGTTCTTCTACGATAACCGGATACTTCCCTGAACGCGGGGAAGGAGGGAAGCGCAAGCGTAGTGCGGAAGTATCTACTTCATCCACCTCAACGATTTCCAGTTTTTCCAGCATTTTTACCCGAGACTGCACTTGTAGGGTTTTGGAGTAGGTGCCTTTGAAGCGCTCGATGAATTGCTGGGTTTCTGCAATCATCTTTTGCTGCTCTTCATAATGTTTCTGCTGCTGTTCTCTCCGCTCTTTTCTGAGTTCTAGGTAGTGGCTGTATTTGGCTTTGTAATCATAAATTCTCCCCATTGTCACCTCAATGGTGCGATTGGTGATATTGTCAACAAATGCTCTATCGTGGGAAATGACTACTACCGCTTTGGCTTTTTCTTTCAAAAACTCCTCTAGCCACTGAATAGACTCGATGTCCAAATGGTTGGTAGGTTCATCCAATAAAATTAAGTCAGGCTTTTGTAAAAGGATTTTGGCCAACTCTATCCGCATTCTCCAGCCTCCGGAAAATTCAGAAGTGGATCTGTGGAAGTCTGTCCGCTCAAAGCCTAGACCAAGTAGTACCTTTTCAACCTCTTCTTCGTAGTTGACTTCCTCGATGGAATAGAATTTTTCAGAAACTTCTGAAACCCGCTCAATGATTTTGTAATAGTCCTCCGAATCATAATCCGTTCGAACAGTCAACTCTTCATTCAATCGATCGATTTCTTCCTTCAAACTCAGGTAAGAAGCAAATGCCTTGGAAGTTTCTTCAAATACGGTACAATCATCATCAGTCAATAAATGCTGTGGAAGGTAAGCGATTACCGCATCTTTAGGAGCGGAAACACCTCCTTTGGAGGGTTTGGATGCACCTGCTATGATTTTAAGCATGGTGGATTTACCCGCACCATTTTTCCCCATCAAGGCAATTTTATCTGTTGGATTGATAGAAAAGGAAATGTCACTGAACAAGGCATGTCCTCCGTGGATGACTGAAATATTATCGACTGAAATCATGAGTAAATTAATTCAGCCGCAAAGGTAAGAGGAATCCTAGCTTCAAGCGAATTTTTTTAGAACTTACCTTTATGTCCTTTTCTAAATTTGACGCCTTTGTATCCTAAAATTCAACTTTTATCCCCACTCGCGCTAAATGTTCACTATGCACTGCTTACTTCGACTACGCTCAGCACAAGTGCTTCGACTACGCTCAGCACAAGCACTATTCAATTTCCCTACAATGCTGGGGCTAAAATCCACGTAGGCATTTCATTCCTCATTCCTCATTCTTCATTCCTCATTCTTCATTCCAAATTCCAAATTCCTTTTCTACAATTTTTGGTCTCCAAAAAGGTTGAGCAGTTCGCTTTTTTTCTCTTGGGAAATGGATAAGAGTTCGCCATTACTCATGACTACTCCGCCTCCATCTTCTTTGGTGATTTTTTTGATATGGTCCAGATTGATGATGTGGCTGCGGTGGATGCGCATAAAGCTACCCAATTCTAAAAGCTTTTCGTACTCTTGTAAACGCTTGGATACGATGATTTTTTCTTTGTTGCTGAGGTGGAAGTGTGTATAGGAGCCGTCTGCTTTTAAAAAAAGAATTTCATCGAGTTTCAAAAAAATCAACCCTTCTCCTGTTTGTAAAGCAATTTTTTGAGGTTTATGCGTTTTTAGATTTTCATGCAAAATCTTGAGATTTTCTATTTGGGGAATGGTGACCTTAGCTAATGCTCGCTCAAGAGCTTCTTTTTGGATCGGTTTCAGCAGGTAGTCTACAGCTGATAGTTCAAATGCTTTCAAGGCAAACTCCTCATATGCTGTCACAAAAATGATCTTGGAATGTAGCTGCTGTCCTTGGAAGAAATCAAGGATTTCCAAACCGGAATACCCAGGCATCTCAATATCCAAAAAGACAATATCAGGTTTTTGCTGATGGATCAATTTGATCGCATCCGGGAGATTTTTAGCTTCTCCTTTTATCTGAATGTTTGGGAAGTAAGTTTCCAACATGCCACGAAGAGACATTCTGGCAATTGGTTCATCATCAACTAGTATGGCTGTATTCATAGGTGAACGGTAATCTGAGGGTGACTTTGGTGCCGATTCCCTCTCCCTGTTCATTGGTCAGGTCTTCAATGGAAGAAGTGATAGGGTCGGCTAAACTTTGGTTGAGTAGATTTACTCGGTTTTCAATCGCTTTTGTAGCAAATGCTTGGTGACCGCTTCGCTTACTATTGATTTCTGTCGATGCTTTTCTTCCTACTCCATTATCTTCGATGATGACATTTACATGTTTTTCATCTGTATCCAATTGAAACATGAGGCTTAATTTTCTTTTTCCAGATTGATGTAAAAGGCCATGTTTGACTGCATTTTCTACAAATGGCTGTATGATTAGTGAAGGGATTTGAATTAGATTTTTTTCTAATCGGGAATCGACGGCCAAAAGATATTCAAATTCTTCTTCAAATCTTCTTTTTTCCAAGGAAATATATAAGTCAATCAACTGAATCTCTTCTTCTAAGCGCACAAATTGTTTGTCTGACTGCTGCAATACTTTGCGCATCAAGTCAGAAAACTGTCCCAAGTACTGAGCAGCATCTTGTTTTTTATTGGTGAAAATTAAGCCTTGTACAGCATTGACCACATTAAAAAGAAAATGGGGATTCATTTGACTGCGAAGAGCCTTTAGTTGGGATTCTAATAATTTGGATTTGAGAGTCTCTTTTTCCTGAACTTTTTTTCTATAACTTGTTAAATATCCAAAAATCCCTAATGCCACCATCACCAAAGATCCTGCAATAAACCACCAAGTCTTCCAAAAAGGGGTTTCGACTACGAAATTGACAAATATAGACTCCGATATAGTGTCTTCAATAAGAGCTCTTACTTCCAATTGATAATTTCCGGAATTTAGTCCTGCGAAAATAATTGTGTTTTGACCAAGAGCGAGTGTTTGCCAATTTTCCTGATTGGGATTTGTTCTGAATTGAAGGTTAAAAGAACCCATACTTTTGAAATGGAGTACATCGAATTGAAACTCTAAGTTTTCAAGATTGTATGGTAACTTTTGGTCTAAGGAGATCACTTGTTCATTACTGCTAATTCGGCGAAGGTAGATATTGGGATTGACTGTTTGAATATCCATGGATAAATCAGTCCAAAGCAAACCCTCTGAGGTGGCTAACCAAATTTTATCTTTCCAAATTTTTAAATCATTCAAGTTAATCCCTTTAAACATACTGGAAATGGGTAATAATTGAAGATGTTGAGATGGAATGTGATAGTGAAAGAGCTGATTGCCACCGATGAGGTAAATATTATCTCCCGAAATCCGTACTTTTTTAACTGGAACTACATTGCCATCAACATAAATAGGGATTACTTTCTTGATTTCATCCCCTTCAATTGCCAACAGTCCTTTTTGTTGGGATCCTACCCAAATTTTTCCTTGAGAGTCCTCAGTCATAGAATTGACAATAAGAGGGGTGGCATCGTCCGGAAAAAAATCATACGTTTGGCCATTTTTGTCAAATGCAAACAATCCTTCGGCGCTACCAAAGTAGTAGCGCTGATATTTCCTTGAATAGTGAACCGTCTTAGTCCTTTTTTCTAAAATAAAATAAAAGGGGATAGCTGTGGTTGAGAAAATGGTGAGCGGGAACTTATCTCCCATTCGAACACTCGGCGGACTTTTAAGATCTTGGGCAATCAGCCCAGCACCAAGGGATGTAGCTACCATAAAGTTGCCTTCATCATCAGGAGTAATTTTTTTTGATAAATATATTTCCTCTAGTTTGCTTCCTTTTGGATAGTCAAAATACCCTTGGGTATGAAAAACAGTACTTGTGAGGCTGTCAAAATAGATAAATTCTACCTCATTTTGCAGTTGGGACTGATACGACTGAAGAATTTTACCATCCTGGTCCACACTGAAAATACGGCCTTTGTTATTTCCAGACAGTAAGGTGTTGTTATTGCTAAGTGCGAGTGATAATATGTTATTTCTATTTTCTGATCTGAAGTTGATAAGTTCAGTGGTGTAAAGTGGAGCATTGGCTATAAAAAATAATCCATCATCCAATGTGCTGATCCAAAGGTTTCCCTCCCTGTCTTGAATAACATCAGAGACACGCATGCCATGCAATAATGAGCCTGTAACCGATAGCATTTCTGTGTCTATTGTAAACAACCCTTTATTGGTGCAGATATATAAATCCCCTTCCACTTCTCTGAAAAAATAAAGATAGGTACCTTGGGGGAGTTGGCTTTTATCAACCATTTGCTTGGTACTGATATTGAATATTTCTCCCTCTAAGGAGCGGTTCAATCCATATACCTCGTCATTAAAAAAAGTAAATTCTAATAACCTCCATCCTTCGGGGCTTTGATACTGAACAACACCTTCTTGATTGATGATGCTCTGATTATTGTTGAAATAGACACGATCTTGGTATTCATGGAGTGAGTAAAATGCGTTTTCTTGGCCTTTGCTGGAAAGAATAGTTGTGGCAAAATCCTTGGTTAAATCTATTTTCAACAAGGTGTTATCCATGGCTGCAAACAGGCAATTGTTCTGAATAGTGAATTTTTTTAAACCTCCGTAGTTTTTCAAGACCTTTTGGACAGAGTGCACTGATTGGAGCGTACCATTGTTAAATGTAAAAATCTGGTTAGCGAAATTTTTTACCCACAAATTCCCGGCTTCATCATGAAGGAGATTGTCAAAATTATTATCCCAAGATTCTGGAGCGGGTAATTTTAGGAAGTTTTGTCCATTATATTGAAACACACCGATGTCTGTTCCTAAGTATAGATAGCCTTTAGGTCCCTGATGGATATCATAAATCGTTTGTGTGGGAAGTCCTTCCAAAAAACTTATGGGACGGATGAATTTGTCTTGTCCCCAAGCCAAGGGAGATGCAAGTAGTAGTAAAAAACACGAGAGCAGTAAGCTACCTACTGCTCTCCTAAGAATAGTCAAAGATAGTGGCATGAAGAAGCATCATACAGATTTCTATGCCCAAGATAATCAGAAATTAATCTTCGGGAAAAGGAATGAAAACAAAAGATGTAAACTCTCCATCCATTACAAATAAGCAACAGAATTCATCCGGGTTTTTATAGTTGGATTTAAAATCCTCAAATAATTCCTCTGCTATCAATTTTCGTTGAATAAACTCATCTACATAGGTGATGTAGTAATTCCAATCCAATCCCTTTTCTTGTTTACCAAGGAAGAGTTGTCCTATTGGCTGCTCTTCTTTGGAAATAGGGAAAATGGGATATTCAGAAAATTTCCTGCTTCTGACTTGGTAAGAGGCTTCTTTCAGAATTTCTGAAACTTTTACAAAGTCTTTGGTAATCGTGCCTAAATACTTACCGCTTAATTCCGGGTCATTGAAATCTGAAATCATGGTTTTAAGGTTAAGCGTACAACATTTTCAACATGATAGGTTTGTGGAAACATGTCCACGGGCTGTATTTTATCTACTGTGTATTTTTCTGCCAATAAAGCCACATCGCGAGCTTGAGTAGCAGGATTACAGGAAACATATACAATTTTAGGAGCCTCCAATTTCAACAGCATATGGACCACATCCTCATGCATGCCCGCACGTGGAGGGTCTGTAATGATGACATCAGGCTTGGCATGTCTTGCGATAAAATCATCCGTCAACATATCCTTCATATCTCCTGCATAAAACAAGGTGTTTTCCAAACCGTTCACTTGTGCATTTAACTTCGCATCTTCAATAGCCGCTTCTACATATTCAATTCCTATAACCTGTTTGGCTTTTTTCGCTACAAAGTTTGCAATAGTGCCTGTACCTGTGTACAAATCATAGACAACTTCATCTCCTTTTAAATCAGCAAATTCACGTGCTACTTTATATAGTTCGTATGCTTGGGCCGAGTTGGTTTGGTAGAAGGATTTTGGACCGATTCTAAATCGTAATCCTTCCATTTCTTCCTCTATATAACTTTTACCTGCAAAAGTCACTACCTCCAAATCATGGAAAGTTTCGTTTTTCTTGAGATTGACAATGTAAAGCAAGGAAGTGATCTCTGGAAATCGCTTATTCAAAAAGCTCATCACCAATTCGATCTCAGCAGGTTCATCCGCACCAAACTGTACAATGACCATACTTTCTCCTGTCGAACTTGTTCGGATAATCAAATTTCTTAGTAAGCCTACCTGATTTCGGATATCATAGAAGGAAAGGTTATTTTCCAAAGCGAATACCCTCAATTCATTGCGGACATCGTTGGAAATATCCCCTTGAAGGTAGCAATGCTCAATATCGATGATTTTATCAAACATTTTGGGAATATGAAAGCCCACCGCATTTCGTTCAAAGCTCTCCCCTGAATTGATTTCTTCCCGTGTCAACCAACGATTATTGGAAAAGGTGAAGTCAAGTTTGTTGCGGTAATATTGAGTATGTTGGGAGCCCAAAATCGGTAATACTTCGGGGATCTCAACTTTTGCAATTCGTGTAAACTGATCAAGAACTTGCTGACGCTTGTAGGTTTGTTGCAAATCGTAATGGATATGTTGCCACTTGCAACCACCACAAGTACCAAAATGACTGCAAAACGGTTCTACACGGTCTTTGGAATACTCGTGAAAATGAATGGCTTCTCCTTCTAAAAATGAACTTTTACCTCGGGTGACGCGCACATCTACCACATCCCCGGGAGCCACATTTTGTACAAAGACCACTTTGCCCTCATGATGTGCCACACATTTGCCCTCTGCGGCTATCCGCTCAATCAATAGATTGTTGACAACCTTATTTTTCATTTTTCTTGACATGGCCGCAAAATTAATGAAAAAAACGAGGCTAACCTTGTACTGCGGTGGTTGTGTAGATTTTTCTATCTTTGAAGCTAAAATGAATGCTATGCAGTGGAATAGGAAAGTAGTTTTGATAACCGGTGCCACCTCAGGGATAGGAGAGGCCTGTGCCTTTAGATTTGGTCAAGAAGGTGCGAAAATTGTGATAACAGGACGCTCTCTAGAACGACTGAATGCTAGTGTGGAAAAATTGAAAGCTAAAAATATAGATGTACTGGGAGTACTTGCAGATGCTGGTAGTAGAGCTGATAATGAGCGAATGGTGCAGGAAGCCTTGCAGGTCTTTGGTAGAATTGATGTGTTGATTGCCAATGCTGGTATTTCCATGCGGGCCTTATTTGAAGAGATGGACTTGGGAGTTTTTGAGAAAGTCATGGATACGAATTTTTGGGGGACGGTGTACGCCACCAAATACTGCCTACCAGAAATACAAAAAAATAAGGGGAGCATTATTGGGATTTCTTCGATCAACGGATACCGAGGTACTCCTGCCCGAACGGCCTATACTGCTAGTAAGTATGCCATGAATGGTTTTTTTGAATCTCTGCGTACTGAGGTCATGAAAAAGGGCGTTCATGTATTAGTGGCTTGTCCTGGCTTTACAGCTTCCAATATCCGCAACAATGCCTTGACAGCAGATGGTTCTATCCAAGGAGAGTCACCACGAGATGAAGGCAGCATGATGACTTCTGAGGAAGTTGCTGATGCGATATTTAAGGCAACAGTCCGTAAAAAAAGAGACTTGGTTTTGACGGGAGAAGGAAAATTAGCTGTATTTTTAAACAAATGGATTCCAGGAATCATGGATGGAATTGTGTATAATAAAATGGCCAAGGAGAAAGATTCTCCCTTTAAATAGCAGGTATGCTACAAGAGATTTTTCAAGTATATGCGGATCGTTTATTGGACCTTTCCAGTAGGAATCGATTGATTTATCAATCTCATTTACTGGAAAATCAACAAGTAGATGTGCATGCATTGGATTTTTTAAACGGAGAACCATCCTTTGCGATCTTGTCTGAATTGCTAGGAAAGCGAAAGAAAATAGCGCTTGTCAAACAGTTGGATGCTCGAAATCATGCTGGTAATCATCAGTCCTTGAAATTAAAGCGCCTAGCTCAGGCAGCTGCTTTTACCGAAAAAGAAAGTGGGGAAAAAAGCTTATACCTTGCTTGGCCCTATGTAGAGGGGAAATTGCTGAACGGTCAGTTGGTCAGGGCTCCTTTACTTTTACTTCCAGTTGAGTTAAACTCTGAAAACAAGCAATGGGTCTTGGAGCGAACTGGAGATGCTGAACCAATGCTTAATACGGCCTTCTTTTTAGCTTATCAGCAAGCATCAGGATTAGTGCTGAATTTAGATTGGATCAAACAGCTTGAACTCCCGGAATCCTTCACAGATCTCCAAGACTTTATCAATCAACTGTATGCAACGCTAAAGGATAGGATAGAAATTCAGTTTACAAGCAGCATTTACGAGCGAAATATTCAATCCTTTCCCACTTTGGGTAAAACCTTGGATCAGGAACGCCTACAATTAGGGAAGCTTGCAATCAAGCCTTATGCAGTGTTGTCACAGTTTCAAACCAAGATCAGTGCCATGCTTGCAGATTATCAGGTGTTGATGCAGGATCAGCAAGAGGGTACACCGGATGAATTTTTTTCCAATCGCTTTTTTCCATTAAAGCAGGCAACAGTCCCCCGGGAAGAAAACCTGTATACCATATTCCCTTTGGATGGATCCCAAGAAAAGGTGATTCAGGCAGTGAGACAGGGGAGGAGTTGTGTGGTGGAGGGTCCTCCCGGCTCTGGTAAATCACAGCTGATCAGTAACCTC
Source organism: Mongoliitalea sp. (assembly GCF_054166905.1). Lineage (NCBI taxonomy): Bacteria > Pseudomonadati > Bacteroidota > Cytophagia > Cytophagales > Cyclobacteriaceae > Mongoliitalea > Mongoliitalea sp. Next base: position 92,891 of record NZ_JBSZCK010000023.1, read on the forward strand.
GCCATAGATTTTATGGCAAGAGGAAAACGGGTTTTGATAGTCTCCCAAAAACGTACAGCTTTGGATGTCGTAGCACAGCGCTTGGCGGCGAAAGGCTTTGGAGAATTTCTGGCCTTGGTTCATGATTATCGAACAGATAGAAAACAACTCTATCAACAACTTTCTCAACAGATTGAAAAACTCGATGAGTATAAGAAGGAAAACAGTAGCTTGGATGCCATCCAACTTGAACGAACCTATGCGCAGTTATGCAGAAAAATCGATGTGTTGAATGAGTTTTTTGAGTCCTATAAAAAGGCGCTTTTCAATACCGAAGAGTGTGTGCTTCCTATCAAAGAACTCTATCTTTCATCTTCCTTGAAGCGTCCCTATATTCCATTGACAAATTACTTCCGAAAGATAGAATATACCCGATTAGATGGATTTCTACGGGACTTTAAGCAGTATTGGTACTTTGCCCAAAAGTTTGCAAAAGCGGATTCTTTTTGGCTGCATCGGGTGGATTTTTCCAGTTTTTCTGCATTGGTTCAGCAGCGTATGCAAGATGCGTTGAAAGAAATGCGTCAGACCAAACTCGATTTTCAAGATTTATTTAGCTATTCACCCGATTTTCAGATTACCCATTTATTTGGATTGGTCCACCAAAAAGAGTCCATGCAACTAGTGAATAAGTATTTGAATCATGAAGGAATAGATCCATTTTTGGATGCCTTCAAAAATGTCAATTCTAAGGAAATTGATTTTCCATGGTTGGAACAAAAATTCGAGATAGTCAAAGGTTTGTTCAGTGATGAGGGCATAGAATGGGCAGTTACAGAAGAAGAATTACCGGACTTGATGCTGTTGGCAATAGACTTTGCAGATACCACCCAAGCTTGGTGGACCTCTCATAAATTGCCTTGGAATCAAAAGAAGTACAAAAAGATTGTAGAGCTGATGGAAGTGAATAAGCTTCCTGTGAATGCACAAGGAGTGGCAACACTGATTAAAAGACTAGAAAACCGTCTTAATCTGAATCATCAATTCACTTTATTATCCTCGAAAGCTTGGTTATTGCTTCCTGACAAGCCTTTTGATTTTGCTGAATTCAACCACTTTGCAACTATGACTGTCCAAGCCTTGAAAGGGAAGATACAATTGGAGCAAATGGGTGAATTAGGTGTCTTCATGCTATCACTGACTAGTAAAGAAAAGACCTTGCCTTTGGTTATTCAATCCCTTATGCAGGAACTGGATTCCATGGAGCTTAAACTCCAATCTTGGAGTCATTACTTTAGCGGTGTTCAAATCAATCATTTAATGGATTATCCCATAGGTGAAGGGTTGCTTCAATTGTCGGAGGAACTCCCCTTGATTTTTGATGAACTGATTACTTTTGATAAGTTGCTGCATACCTTGGATTCCGATGAGGTCCATTTGATGGAATTGATGCTGGAGAATTATAGAGAACAATCATTGGAGGACTTACAGGAAGCCTTTTTGAATGGATGGAAATTAGCTTGGATCGAGCATATTGAGCAAAAATATCCTGTGTTGCAAGCATCGGCTACTCCTCAAATGCATCATAAACAACAGGAATTATTAGAGGCTGTTGTGGAGAAATGGGCCTTAGCTTCTGCGATCGCTCAGGTGAGGCTAAAAGAGCAAGTCTATCAAGGACTTGAATTTAATCGATTGGGCAACCTATTGACCTATAGGGATTTGAAACATCAGGTCAGCAAGCAAAAGAGAATTTGGCCTATCAAGCAAGTAATAGATAGTTTTGAGTCTGAGATTTTTCGTTTGACGCCTTGTTGGTTGGCCTCTCCGGAGACAGTTTCTGCGATTTTCCCATGTCAGGATTATTTTGATTTGGTGATTTTTGATGAAGCCTCCCAGTGTTTTGCAGAAAAAGGCATTCCAGCCATGCTTCGAGGTAAACAAGTAGTGGTAGCTGGAGATAGTCAACAGCTAAGACCAACCGATTTGTACCAAGCGCGCTTGATCGTAGAAGAGGAGGAAATAGCCATAGAAGTGGAATCCTTATTGGATTTGGTAAGTTTGTACTTTGAAAAATACTGGCTTCAAGGACACTATCGAAGTGAGCATTTACCCTTGATACATTTTTCCAATCAGCATTTTTATGATAATAAGCTGGAAATGCTTCCAACTCTTAGATCCATTAATCATCCATCACAAGTTATCTTTCATCATCTTGTAGAAGGTATTTGGGAAAAACAGACCAATCAAGTAGAGGCGGAGAAAGTCGTGAGTTTACTCCAAGAGATTCAAGCAAAAAAAGGGGAGACAGGAAGTATTGGGATCATCGTGTTTAATAGTTACCAATTAGAATTGCTTGAAGATTTATTGGCTAAAGCAGAAGGGCTCTCCTTAGCTCAAGTGGTTGTCAAAACTATTGAACATGTGCAAGGGGATGAGTATGATCGGGTGATTTTAGCCTTGGGCTATGCTCGAAACCCACAAGGAAAATTGATTGCCAATTTTGGTCTGCTTTCCAAACAAGGAGGGAGGCAACGCCTGAATGTAGCCATCAGCCGTGCCCGCAAGCAACTACACTTCATCAGCAGTATCAGCAGCAAAGATTTTTCCAAAAAGCAATTGGAAAACGAGGGTATTGCTTTACTTCACAAGTATCTAGGCTACATAGAGTCTCAACAAAAGGGAGAAGCATTGAGCAGAGAGCAACCCAAGGTAAGAGGGTATTCTGCTAATTGGCAGCTGCGACATCGACTGTCGAAGCAAGATTCCTACCAATCATTTGATGACTTTTCTTGGATCGATTTGGTAGAAAAAGATGACGGAATAATTACAGGTGCTATTTTAACCGATGATGAGCGTTTGTTTGGGGCTAGTTCCGGGAAAGAACCTATGGTGTATCATCCCTTAGCCTTACAGAGCAAAGGGTGGCCTTATGTTTTTAAGTTTTCTCGTAATTACTGGTTGAATAATCAGGGAGCTTGATTAATCCATGACTGCCTCAAAAAATAAAAACCTGTCAAAACTTTTCAGAGGCAGATTCAATGCTCTCTAAAAAATTCTGACAGGTAACAAGTTGCAATCATTACTGATTAGTCAGCCGTATGCTTAACCACTTTTAGTCCAATGGCCTCAATACCATTCAGAGTTTCAGTCCTCATGTATTGAATAAACTGTACAGAGGAAACACTTGAATCCACAGAGATGGGTAGGGTGTCATATTTGGTAAACGTTCCTCCGAATCCTTTGCCTAAAGGGCTTCCGGAGGTGCGCTCAAAAAGAGGAATATTCACTAAGGTGTTTTCAAGAATGTGATTGCTACTGTCTCTAAGTACATAGCGCACATAAAGATTTCTAAACTCGTATGCATCCGTGTGTTTCACAGCAATCAACATCTTTCCTTTTTGGGCCGCTGGATTCAGATCAAAACGCACGGTATCTTCAATATTCCATTTTAGCCCTGACATTCCCTGATAATCCTCATATAGCCTATCTGTTCCACAAGCACTCAATACTAGGATACTTAGGATAATACCCATGAGATTATAGGCTAATTTATTCACCCCCATTTTGATCCCCTCGTTTTCTTGGTGGAAAGCGCCTTTTGCCAGGTGTTTTTGGGTTCTGTCCATCAGCAGGTTTTGCTTTTGGTTGAGGGTTGGCTGCTGCTTGATTGGGTTGATTTCCTGGCTTCTGCTCATCTTTATTACCTCTATTACGGAAGTTTCTTCTTGGCTTGCCTTGACGTTGTTCCCCCGAATCTGCATTTTCCCGTCTTGGCTGATTATTCCCGCCAGTTCTGATCGGTTTTTTATCCTCACCTTTTGCTTCCCTCACAGGAGCGGTTGCTGCGCCAGCTTGCTGTTCTCGTACTTCCCCACCTTTTCTCTTTTTCTTCTTCTTCTTTTTGGTGGCGGTGCTGAATTTTTTATCCAAACGCTCCAATTCCATAGTGGACTTTTGGATTTGCTCTTCCAATTCCTTGGCATGATTGGATTGCAGGTTGAAAGGACTTTCCCCGCGGGCGTTCATCTCCTGAATTTCCTTTACCCGCTCACAGGTAATGGAATGCCAGTTATTTTCATCATTATAGCTAAACCACATCAGCTTACGGAAGATATCCGTTTTTTGGAGTTTAGCAATTCCAGCCTCAGTTTTCAGTGGTTTCTCTACCGAAGGGATATCTTCTAATGCAGACATATAGGTGTCCAACTCATAGTTAAGACAGCACTTCAATCTTCCACATTGACCTGATAATTTAGTGGGGTTGAGGGAAAGATTCTGATAACGTGCCGCAGCTGTACTCACACTTTTGAAATCGTGAATCCAGGTGGAGCAACACAACTCTCTGCCACAAATACCAATACCACCCAATCTGCCTGCTTCCTGACGCAAACTGATTTGGCGCATTTCTACACGGACTTTAAACTCGGAAGCCAATAATTTGATTAATTCACGGAAATCCACCCGGTCATCAGCTGAATAGTAAAAAGTCGCTTTGGTATTATCTGCCTGAAACTCCACGTCTGAAAGCTTCATTTTCAGCCCCAATTCATCAATGATTTGTTTGGATCGATAAAGGGTAGGGATCTCTCTGTTTTTTGTTTCTTCCCATTTATCCAAATCCTTCTGTGTGGCCAATCGGTAGATTTTGGTGATGTTGTCATCATCCCTGATTTTGCGTTTTTGCATTTGCAGACGCACCAGTTCCCCTTGCAAGGAAACCCAGCCAATATGATAGCCGCTAGTGACATCTACGACCACGGCATCGCCTGTCGTCAAATGCAGCAAATTGACATTCCGGTAGTACTCTTTTCTACCTCCTTTGAACTTTACTTCAACAATGTCAAATTTATCTACAGTTGGGATTCCCATATGGGAAAGCCAATCGAAAGAATTCATTTTATTACAATCGCTCGTACCGCAAGTACCGTTATTTTGGCAACCTCCTGCGCTGGTGGTTCCGGTCGAGCAGCTACTACATCCTGCCATACTCGTGTTATACTTAGGGAGGGTTTCCTCCTCGTTGGGTTGTTAATGATATATTTTCAAATCTTGACCAATGTCTCTTCTATGATATTGGTCTTTCCAGTTGATATGACTGACTGCCTCGTAGGCATGAGTTAATGCCTGATCCATGCTGTCGCCCAGGCCTGTCACAGCGATGACTCTTCCCCCGTTGGTAAGTACCTCACCATTGGCGCCTTGGGTCGTGCCTGCATGGAAGGCAATGGCCTTTGATGGGTCCACTATATTCGTCAACCCTGTAATCTCATGTCCCTTTTCATAAGAGCCTGGATATCCTCCAGCCACCATGACGACTGTAGTCGCCGTATGTGGATGAATCTCCAATTGGTATTCATCCAAATGCAGGGTACCCATAGAGAATAGTAAATCTACAAAATCGCTTTTAATTCGTGGTAATACTGCCTCAGTTTCCGGATCTCCCATGCGGACATTGTACTCAATGACATAAGGATCGCCATTCATATTCATCAATCCAATGAATAGAAATCCTGTGTAAGGAATGTTTTCCATTTCCAAGCCTTTAATGGTAGGGATCACCACACGTTCCTCTACTTTTTTTAGAAAACGCGCATCAGCAAATGGCACAGGACTGACGGCACCCATTCCTCCAGTGTTTAGGCCACTGTCTTGCTCCCCAATACGCTTATAATCTTTCGCTTCGGGAAGAATTCTGTAATTTGTGGCATCCGTGGCTACAAAAACAGAAAGCTCTATCCCTTGAAGGAACTGTTCAATAACTACCTTAGAAGATGCATCTCCAAATTTGGCATCCACCAACATCTCTTTCAGTGAGGCAGTAGCCTCCTCATAAGTTTGGCAGATCAGCACTCCTTTACCTGCGGCAAGCCCATCTGCTTTCAATACAATCGGCAAAGTTTGGGATTGTATATAGGCAATTCCTTCTTCTAAACTGTCTTTGGTAAAGGTTTTTGAAGCGGCTGTAGGGATTCCATGACGCTGCATAAATTGCTTGGAAAAATCCTTAGAACCTTCCAGTTGAGCACCTTTTTGACTTGGTCCTACTACGGGAATGTGAGCAACAGCTGGGTTATTTTTGAAATAATCTACAATGCCCCTGACTAATGGCTCTTCAGGTCCTACTACAACCATATCTACACTCTGTTCCGAGCAAAATTGGGCTATTTTCTCAAAGTCGGTAACTGCAATGGCTATATTTTCTGCAATTGCAGCAGTTCCTGCATTTCCAGGAGCTACGTAAAGCTTCCCACATTTTGGACTGCTTGCAATTTTCCAAGCGAAGGCATGTTCTCTTCCTCCGCTACCTAAAAGCAATATATTCATGAATAAACTTCGGTTTAGTTGGCGTGGTCTGAGATAAACTTGATTCTGTAGACCCTGATTTCTTCTTCATCAATGTCCTCTTCTTCAAGTTCCTCTAAAGCCAGCCGTATATTGTCAGATTCGGCATTCATGAAATAATCCTTGAGGATGTCCTCTTTATCTTCATCCATGATATGCTCAATGTAATAATTAATATTCAGCTTGGTACCACTGTAAATAATTTGCTCAATCTCCTGAAGTAACTCTGCCATAGATATGTTGAGGTTACTGGCGATTTCATCCAGATCAATCTTACGGTCAACCTGTTGGATAATAGAAATCTTTACTTTAGACCTGCTGCCGGAAGTTTTGACCACCACATCAGACGCTGTGATGATGTCATTTTCTTCCACATAATTTTCAATTAGTTTTAAGAATGACGCTCCAAATTTAGCGACTTTCCCCATTCCTACACCATTGATTTGTGCAAGTTCTTCTTTGCTGGTAGGATAGACTGTGGCCATTTCTTCTAAAGAAGGATCTTGGAAGATCACATAGGGGGGAAGTCCTTTGGCTTTAGCAACTTTCTTTCGCTCCGCTTTGAGAAGTTCAAATAGGTTCTCGTCGTACGATTTCCCAGTAGTAGGTACATCATCTGGCGTTTCATTATTGATTTCTTCTTCGTAGTTATGGTCTTTACTCAAGGTGACAGCATAAGGATCCTCCAAAAACTTCAATCCTTTATTAGTGACTTTGATCAACCCATAGTTTTCTATGTCCTTTTCCAAGAAGTTGAAATACATGGCCTGACGGACGATTGACCTCCAAAGACGTTCATCATCTTCTTTGCCTTTACCAAATACAGCCAATTGATCGTGACCATAGCTGACCATGTAGTCGTTATGTTCTCCTCTGATGATATCAACGATGTGTTTGAGGTTGAATCGACCATTGATGTCTCTGACAGTTTCGATAGCAGTCAACAAATGATCCATGCCTTCAAACTTTTCTTTGCTTTTCTTACAGTTATCGCAGAAGCCACAATCCTCTTCCATGATTTCTCCGAAGTAGTGGAGGAGTACTCTTCTTCTGCACACCGAACTTTCAGCATAAGCTGCCATTTCATCTAGTAAAATTTTGGCATTTTCACGTTCGGTAACAGGTTTATCTTTGTTGAATTTTTCCAACTTGATAATGTCATCATACCTGTAAAACATCAGGCAGTGGCCTTCCAGACCATCTCTACCGGCCCGCCCTGTTTCTTGGTAATAGCCTTCCAATGATTTGGGTACATCATAGTGAATCACATACCGAACATCCGGCTTATCGATGCCCATTCCAAAGGCAATAGTTGCTACAATCACATCCAATTCCTCGTTGAGAAAGTCATCCTGATTTTTGATTCGCACGGCTTGATCTAATCCCGCATGATAAGGCGCTGCATTGATACCATTGACCTTTAAAAGATCGGCAATCTCTTCTACTTTTTTCCTGCTGAGACAATAGATAATACCTGATTTGCCTTTGTGGGATTTGATGTATTTGATGATATGTTTTTTGGTATCATTCTTCATTTTGGGGCGAATCTCATAGTAGAGATTGGTCCTGTTAAAAGATGATTTAAACAAATCAGCTTCTTCCATATGAAGGTTTCGCTGAATATCTTGCTGCACCTTTGGTGTTGCGGTGGCTGTCAGCGCAATGATGGGGAGATTTGCCCCCACTTGTGCGATGATGGATTTAATTTTTCGATACTCAGGTCTAAAGTCATGCCCCCATTCAGAGATACAATGTGCCTCATCAATAGCTACAAAACTGATGTTCGCTTCTTTGAGAAATTCGATATTTTCCTCTTTTGTTAAGGATTCAGGAGCGACATAAAGTAATTTGGTTTTGCCGGACAAGACCTCTTTTTTAACTTTTGTAGTCTCTGATTTATTGAGAGTTGAATTTAAAAAATGCGCATTGATTCCAAAGGCAGTTAACTGATCCACCTGATTTTTCATCAGGGCAATAAGTGGGGAGATGACAATAGCTGTGCCTTCCTTGGATACTGCCGGAAGTTGGTAGCACAAAGACTTCCCGGCACCAGTTGGCATGATGACAAAAGTATTATTCTTATTGAGAATGTTTCTTACGATTCCTTCTTGATTTCCCCTAAACTGGCTGAAACCAAATATCTTTTTTAAGTTGTCTTTTACGATTTGATCCACAGTTGATTGAGAATTTTAGATTCAATTATACAGCAAGCGGGTATTTCCTAAGTGGAGTGATCAGGAAAATTGTTTTTAGGTTAGCCGTTGCGAATATGAAGTTAAGAAAAAAATCTAACATAGAGATGATAATTGGTAACAAAGAAAATTGATTATTTCTATACCTTTCGAAGGGTCTTGGTATTGACAGAAAAAATAGACTGGGATATCTTGACCATTGGTAAATTAAATCGTTAAAATTAAGAGATTTGTGTGGATTATTTGTAAATTTTACCCAAATCCAACCATATTAATCAAATGAAAGCACATGCTTGAAAAGCCTTACATAGTAATTTTGGCCGGAGGAATTGGTTCGCGATTTTGGCCCTACAGTAGAAAAAAGAGACCTAAACAGTTTTTGGATCTTTTCGGTACTGGAAGGACCTTGCTTCAAATGACCTTTGATCGCTTTTTGGCGATTTCCCAACCAGAGAATTTTTTTGTGGTTGCCAATCAACAGCATTACGAGTTGGTAAAAGAACAGCTGCCTGAAATTCCTGAGTCAAATATTCTAACAGAGCCTTTACGGAGAAATACAGCTACCTGTGTCGCCTACGCAAGCTATCGCATTGGTGTACATCATCCGAATGCCAAAATCATTGTAACCCCATCGGATCATTTGATTTTGCATCAGGATAAGTTTTTGGCAAAAATCCAAATGGCTCTTACTGCTTGCGAAATAGATCATCGCTTGCTCACCATCGGTATCCGACCCAATCGACCAGAAACTGGTTACGGCTATATTCAATATCATTTGGAGCCTACTTCTAAAGTGAAAAAAGTCAAAACCTTCACAGAGAAGCCGAATGCTAAGCTTGCACAGACTTTTTTTGAAAGTGGGGATTTTGTGTGGAATTCAGGGATTTTTATTTGGCAAGCCAAAAGTATCATCCACGCCTTTGAAAAATACATGCCAGATGTAGCGGAAGTATTTGAAGAAGGAAGGGAGTTCTATAAGCGAGAGGAGGAAATTGCTTTTACCAAAAAAGCCTATACGCTCGTGAAAAATATTTCCATAGACCATGGTATTCTTGAAAAATCTGATCAGGTGTACACCGTTTTGGGAGATTTTGGCTGGTCGGATTTAGGGTCCTGGATGAGCCTTTACGAGCATCATGAATTGGATAATGCCAATAACCTAGTGGAAGCCAATGCCTTGTTGTATGATACCAAAAACTCCTTTATCAAGATCAGCCCCGAAAAATTGGTAGTAGTCCAAGGCTTAGAAAATTATTTGGTAACAGAATCCGAAAATGTATTGTTGATATGTCAACTGGATCAGGAGAAAAAGTTCAGGGAGTTTATCAATGATGCCAAAAACAAAGGAGAAGACTATGTCTGAGTTGGAAAACCAAGAAATCACCATCACAGAAGCCCAACAGCTCGTGGATGAGTGGATACGAACAGTTGGAGTACGTTATTTCAATGAACTGACCAATACGGCTATTTTGATGGAGGAAGTAGGGGAGTTGGCGCGTATCATGGCACGAAAATATGGGGAGCAATCCTTCAAAGAGTCAGACAAAAACAAAGATTTGGCCGATGAAATGGCGGATGTATTATGGGTGTTGATCTGTTTGGCTAATCAGACCGGTGTGGACTTAACCGATGCTTTGAAGAAAAACTTTGAAAAAAAGAATATTCGGGATAAAGATAGGCACATCCAAAACAAAAAGTTGCAGTAGGTCGTAGTGTAAGCTGATTTGCCGCATTTTATAAAATTTCAAGAAGATGAGTAATAACAAAAGACTGAATTATGTAGTGATATTTTTGATGCTTGGATTCCTTTCATGTGAAACAAATAGGGAAGAACCTCCGCGTTTTTTTTATGGGAATTATAACCTTCAGGCCATCAGCATCAATCAGTCGGTTGATTTGAATAATAATGGGGTAAGCTCTAACAATTTTCTTGAGGGAATAGAAGGAGTTTCCCAGGTAATCAATACACGGATGACCTTAGTAGAGGAGGATATAGATGAATTGGTATTCTCACTTTTTACTTCCAATATCCTCACCACAAACAACAATATACCCATCATTCGATTTGGAGCAGAGAATGTACGCTTGTTGGTTGAGTTTGATGAGCTTTCGGATACCTTTCAAATAGTCAACGAATCCAGTCAACCCACAAACTCCAGCGGTGTCATCCTTGGAATCACGCTTATTGATCAACTGACAGTGGAGATTGAAGTGGAGAAGTCGGTGTATGATTACGCCATCAATGATTGGGTGGAGGTCTTAGCTACCTATCGCTTTGTCAGGGGAGGTTTTATGCCATGAAAAAGCAACATCTGCCCACCAAAATGTGTCCTGTCTGCAATCGTCCCTTCACTTGGCGCAAGAAATGGGAGAAGAATTGGGAACATGTAAAGTATTGTTCGAAAAGGTGCGCTGGGAGCAAATTAAAAACGTAAGTAGCCTGCCCCGTATCCAGGAAATGAGACTCCAGAATCTGAAAGCGTCAAACTAAGCCTGGATATCTTTCGCAGAATGCACGGAAACCGCAAAAAGGCCTGGATTAAAGATTTGCCTAAAAAAAGCCCCTCGGCAAGCCTGCTTGATGCAGGCAAGCCTGCTTGATGCAGGCAAGCTCGGGGATCGGATTATCGGGGTTAAAAGAAGGGGGTAGAAGGGGATGCGGCGACGCCGCATCCCCTTCTACCCCCAGTTCCCTACCAAGGCCCAGGTCACCGAGCGAAGCCGAGGTGCTATTCAAGGGGGAATTGGTTGTTAGTTCAAAATACTCCTTCACAAAATATTTTTCCTCACAAACTCAATTAGAACCACATCCGAAAGAAAACACCCCTTATCGGCTCGTAAAACGCTTTTCAGCCCGAAGATAATCACTGTGCGAGCCTCTGGATTCAGGTTGGGAACACATTTCCACCCCGGGTTAAAACCCGAGGCAATTGATGGGTCTCTCGCAGAATGCACGGAAACCGCAGAAAAAATTAGCGGAATTAGCCAAATTCGTGGTTGCTCTCGCAGAAAGCACGGAATCCGCAGAAAATGGTTTGAACACAGATTTCAAAAGTGATCTTCACTGATTTCCACAGATTTTTTTCCTGACGGAAAGTTCAGGTTCTCACTAAATCCCTCCTTCATCCCTCCTCCTTCCTCCTTCCTCCTTCGATCGAGTCTAGCGTCTCACGTCTAATTTTCCTGCAGATCGAGGGGATTGAGCGGATTTATCGCAAATAGGTTTTTTTAAGATTGAAAAAAAATACCCCTAGGGGATTGCAAATCCCTTTTTATCTGCTGACCGAGATTGCAAATCTCGGACAGCGGACTATTCAATTCCCCTCCAATGCCGGGGGTTAAAACCCACGGCTATTGATTTAGGTATCCCTTAAAAATTCAGCTCATTAACATCTTTAAATTCTAAACACTTTAGTGGCTTAAAAGCCGCAGGACCATTTCATTCTTTGCTTCGACTACGCTCAGCACAAGCATTACTAATTCTTCATTCTTAATTCCCACTGCTCACTGTTCACTTCCCACTGCTAACTGTCAACTCCACCACTACCCGTCAGTCCACTGTCATTCTTCATTCCTCATTCCTAATTCTAAATTGTTGCCCACTGTTCACTGCTCAAAATCACAATAAATCTCATCTGTTCCGATCGGTGCGCCATCCGGGATGGATAGCTCAGCTGGGATACTGAGTTTTTCGGGTAATTCTAGATAGCTGAAGATTTTGTCTGCTAGGTATTGGTCGACAATATTTCGTTGATTTCGGAAACCCAGCGTGCGGCTGCGGAATAAGGTATTATACACTCTTGTAGATTCTCGATCATTGTTTCTGACCATATCTTTCAGCTGTTTTCTGACATTTGCTCTGACTGTAACTGATGCATTAGGATGGTTGGCGAGCGCAATCAAATGATCGATTAATTTATGCTCGGTCATCACCTTGATTTCTCCCCTATAGTCCTCGGAGTAGGAGTTGTCAAAGACCTGTTCGATTGTTTTTTCCAATACAGTGACAAATGAAGGCAAAGAGTTATCCATCAGGGCTTGTTGTTGCAGACGATTGGCTCTGCCCACTTCAAACAAAAAGCTGAAAACCATATCCACAATATTTTCTGCCGGTGCCAAAGGATCAAAATTCAATCCATTTCTGGATGGGAAGGTTTCCCGGTTACGACTATATCCCATCGGCCTTGGTGGAATCCTATCCAAAATGTGCGTAGGCACCATCAAGTTTTCGGGGCTGATGGTTAGCAACAAACTGGAAAGGGCCCTGTCCTGCATGGTAGCATCCAAGCGAGACTGAATACGCTGATTATCACCCTTGATTTTGTAGGTATAATCCAAGCCTCCCAAAAGTTTGGAGACTGCTTCCACCTGATAACGGTGCATCAAGAATAAGGGCACGAGTGCTTCTTCCATGAGCGCTTCGGGTTGACCGTCTTGGATGGCATTTAATCCAAATGTTTTTAAGCGATCGTTGCGGATACGAAGTAGACGAACCAATTCATTACTCGCGGACTCTCCATTATCCCATAAGTGAGCCGTAGGGTGGGAACCACTTGGATGACGGGAATCGGTGTCAGAGATGAAGGTATGTCCAGCAGCATAAGTATCTTCCAATAACTTTTTCAAATGTGCTGCTTCAGTATGTCCTGTTGGAATAGTTTCATAGCCGTAGCGAATAGCCCATTTGTCCCAATCACCGATTTTATCATCATAGGCATTGGATAAATCAATGCTCCCATCTTCCTTTTGCTGAATCAAAGGATAAGGATAATCCATAACGGAAGCGCGATTGGTAGGAGAGGAGGCGTAGGCATGGGCTAAACCAATGGTATGACCAATTTCATGAGCAGATAACTGTCTCAGTCTTGCCAAAGCCATTTCCAGCATAGCAGGATTAGCTGGTTGACCATTCTCAAAAGGCTGCAATAAGCCCTGAGCGATCAGGTAATCCTGACGTACACGTAGGGAACCTAAGGTAACATGCCCTTTGATGATCTCTCCTGTACGAGGGTCCCTTACCGATGAACCATATGACCATCCCCTGGTAGAGCGGTGCACCCATTGAATTACATTGTAGCGAACATCCATAGGGTCCATGCCTTCGGGAGCAAGTTCCACTCGGTAAGCATCTTTAAACCCGGCAGCTTCAAAGGCCTCCGCCCACCAGTTACCACCTTCTAAAAGTGCTGAGCGAACAGGTTCCGGCGTTCCTCTATCCAGGTAGTAAACAATTGGTTTGACAACCTCTGAAACAGCTGCGGTTGGGTCTTTCTTTTCAAGTCGATGACGGGAAATGAACTTCTTGGTCATCATATCCCCGATAGGAGAAGTGAAATCCATGTAGCTGATATGGAAATAGCCCGATCGAGGGTCAAATACGCGTGGTTGATATCCATCATCCGGCAACTCAATAAAGGAATGCCGTTGTCTCACCGTCACCGCTTCTGGAGAAGGGGTAACGGATCGAATATAGCCCCCTGTAGGAGTGCCAGTCACCGTAATGATGGCTTCCACTTCCGTGTTTTTTGGAAAGTTTTTGGTCATGTCGGAATAAATAGCACTGCGACTGTTATCTAAGCGATAGGTTCCTTGCCTTGCACTACCCAGTTTCTCTGCCACTTGGTGGGCATCTTGCAGGTAAAAAGCAGTAGCATCTACTATAAATTTCCCGTTGCTCTCCTGCGCAATATCAAAACCCCAAAGAACCGATTCTGCAAAGGCATCTTTCACAGACTTCACTTCTGCGGGGTTATCACTATAAGCTCGGAAATCATAATTTTTATGAAATAGGAGGATTTTGTTGCCGGCTTTTCGGAACTCCACAATGCGGGTTCTTCCCAACTGCCCTCTATCCAAACCAATATCATTGGAGCCTACTCCGGCAGGCATGGAGTTAACATATAGGAATTCATCTTCCAATCGGTCGACTTCCAAGTAAATCTTACCTTTGGAATCGTCCAAATAGAAATTGTAAAAACCTTCTTTCTTTTCCAGTTTGCTGAGATCCAGCGTTTGCGCTTGAAGGGTGATAAAAGTGAAGCACAGAAAACTCAAGCAGATCAAAGAAATTGTTCGCATGGGGAATGGTGGTTGTTGATGAAGCCCTAAAATATCAAAACTTTTCTACAAGTCCTGACCAATAGTGGAATTTATCGAAGGAATTGGTAGCGGACTTGGAAGACAAGCTCTGTCTGTCGATTTCCTTGGATTTGCTGTAATCCAGAGCCTATGATCTCCCGATCTGTGAAAATAGTCCGCGCAAAGCGTGCCCAACAGGTAATCCGTTCTCCCAATTTGTATTGCCCGAGCAAGTAATAACGCAGTCCCTGTCCGTTCAAGGCGGGGATTGAAAACAGCCAAAGTACATTTCGCTCAAATAAAAATTGCCGGTTATCAAAATCATCTGTGTCGAATAAGGCAAATCTACTGCTGATTCGCCAACGTTGATAATCCACATTCAGGTCCTGGGAAATAGCAAAACCACGGGTAGTCTGCTGATTGAAATGAAAACTACTACCCATCACCCTACTTTTCATGCTAAAGTGTCGGTTGATGCCCATATCTAAATTGACCACATAATTGTAGCGGGTGCCTTGGTCCAACAGGTAAAAGTTGGATGTATTGTCCGCTGCTCGCAGATTCCGAGCTTTAGATTCCTCTCTCAGTTGTGCAAATAAGAGGATTTTGCGGGAGGGTTTGTATTGCACACGACCAAGCCATTCATGCCCCGAGGAAGGTGCATAGACCCGAAAACGCAACCAAGGGAATCGGAAGTAATCGTAGTAAAAGGACATGGACCATTGCTGATTGGCCTTGTAGTTTAACCCCATGTAAAGTCCCGTTTCATTGATGGGTCGGCTGCTTTCCGAGAAGGCATTCCCATAGAAGCTATGGAAGTTTTTGTCAAATTTCCTCCAAACCATGGAAAAGGCCAGTTGGGGATGTAGGGAACTCATCAGACCCAAGACGGTTCCAGTTCCCCCGCTTTTGGAAATGGCTGTCTCCCCAAAGAGGTAATGGTTTTGAAAGTTGTAGCCTAAATAAAGACTATGGATGTGGTTATCCTGTCCCCGAAATTCAAATTGGTTGTATCGCTGCCAATTCCGCTCGAAGGGTTGGGAGAAAGTAGTGAACAGGGAGTTGACGCCTGCCTGTAGCTTGCGGTCAGCACTTTGGAAATGAATGTTTCCCCCAAGATTGGATTCAGTGGCTTGTCTGCGATAACTGATTTCGGTTGGTGTGCGATGCAATCCAGAGGTTTGTAGGGAACTGATAAAGCTGCGTCCTTGCTCCAACGTATCTGCCGTAAAATTCAAGTTTCCATCTCTGGGAAGGTGGGATGCCAAAACGGTAAAGTCAACCAATCCTTTGCGATAAGTAGCGGCAACTCCCCGGAAAAAACCGAATTCCAATGCCGCAGTATATGGTCGAATTCCAATGGTGCTCCTTCGGACAGTGGTAATGGTTTCAGCTCCTTTTCCAGGCGAAAAGCCTGCCCCAAATACCAAGCCTTGCCCTACTTGTAACTGATAATCTCCCAAATGAATGGTTTTGAATTTCCCACGATTGTAAAGGGTCAAGTGATAGGAGAAAAAATTAAAGCCATAGCGTTGATTGCTGTGGTCCCAGATAAATTGCTCTCCTGCATCTTTGTCTATGGTAAAGCCCATGGAAAAGTCCTTAGCCTGCTGTATACGAAAGCGTCCATAAAGACTATTGGGGTCTCCTAAGTAGCGAGAAGTCAGACGGCCATTAGACAAGGTGTCCGGTGGAGTGAAGCCTCTGCGAGTTTCCAATACTCTGCTGACCCGGAAGATAAAGTAAGCATCCCTACTTTCCTTAACCCGCTGCCAAAAGGGGACTTGCTTTTGAACACTTTCACCCACCTGCACAAAAGGAAGCAAGCGCTCAATCAATAGCAAATCAAAACCTTCTACCGCTTGCAGTTCATAGAGGCTGATAAATTTCCCGAACTTCTCCCGATGGGACACCAAAGCTTTGACCTGATGAGGTAGCAGGATAAAGAGTGATTTCAGGTCTTCTTCATTGGCCTTGTTCAGATCAATAGGATTGAGAAGAAGTTGGAGTACATTTTCATAGAGGTCTTCATACTCCGCCTCCTCCCGCTGCTGGGCAAAAAGTTCTTCCACAAAATTCTCCAAATTGATTTCTCCCCTGCGGTAGGTTTGTGCCAGGGTACAGAAGCTTAGCAGCAAAAAAATCCATATCAAGGCAGTATGTCTCATTCATTGGACAGTTGAATGTTGAGGGAAAAATGATGGGTATTACCCAATCGGGGATGTTGGGTCATGGAGTAGTCAAAGGCTAGACGCTTCCCTGTGCAGCCTATGCCGAAGAAAAGCTGCTGAGGTTGATTGTTCATACCTGCTCTTCCCCAAAGTTTTTGGTAGAAGTTATACTCCAAGCCAACTTTCAGAATAGCCGGATAGAGGATATCTTTTTCTACCTCTACATTGGTCATCACTTTTTCTGAGGGGCGAAAAGAAATCCCTGATTTGACGACTGTGGGGACTCTATCCCAAGAAGCTCCCCCATAGTTGGAGCGGGTAAGGTTGAAAATATGGGCTGCGAAGAAGAGATGGGGCGTCAATTCCGCTATTCCTCCAAAATCAATCAGCCAAGACCCGCCTGTACCGAAGCCTTCCATAGCTGTTTGAAGGTAGCTGACTTTGAGCCCCAAGCTCGTGATGCCCATCTGATTGGTAATGGCTGCCCCGATGAGATGTTGGGTAAAAAGCTCCCCCCCAAAGCGGGAAGCAGCTAATCCATAACTAAATTTGTCACGGGATTGAATCATGCCAGCGGAGAGCGTAGTCAATTCATTCAGATCCAGTCGATGGTCATAGCCGAAAAATACCTGTGATTGTTGCAGCCCAGCTATACCAGCAGGATTATTGAAAATAGCCCAAGCATCGGATAGGCTGGCACTTGCATTTCCCATCCCTAGGCTGCGGGCACCTCGTGGCAGGACTTCAGTTCCCATTTGTGCATTGGCCAAGGGAATTTGCCCAAAGTAAATCAGTAAAGCTAGAAAACGGATTTTGTATGCCATCTTTTCGTGATCTAATTTGCATGAAATTAGTCTTTTGAAAAGATTTCAACGAAGATTAAACGTTTCAATAAACGTTTAATTTCAGCTGCTTAGAATGGTGCTCGAATATTGATAAAAAGTGCTCCCTCGTTCATACTGTTAATGGAGTATTCGAAGCGAATGGTCATATCATGCAAGGTCACCATATCCAAACCCAGTCCATATCCAAACAAATAACGATTGGTCAATCGGAGATTTTCAGGCAGGCGATTTCTATCCTGCACAAAACCATGGTCAAAGTTTCCACTGAGATAAAATTTAAAAGGTAAGGTCGTAAACTGCTCAATTGGCATCAAACCCGTCAGGTCAAAATTCAAATTCAGGAAGTTGTAGCGCAGAGAGTTTTTCTGAACCAAAGTGGTCTGTCCTTCGATCACATTCAATTCATAGCCTCGGATAAAGTAAGGATTGTAGCCAATTCCTCGTACCAAGGTATAGGGCTGTCGGTCTCCCAAAAAAGCATTGAGGGAAGCACCTGTGGCTATATGGAACTTACGGCTGAGTCGATGGTATTTGCTGGCCATCAAAGTAAACTCCATATCCTGTACATCATCCCATCCTGTCAATCCATAACGCATTAAACCTACATTTAGCAATTGCCCTTGTGTAGGGTACGCCACATTGTCCCGATTATCATGACGAAAGGTGTAACCCAATGCCAAGAACCCCAAATCAGGTTTTCCATGGAGGAAGAAGTTAGGGTTTTGGGTAAAGACATCTTCATTGATTCGGGTATTGGTGTATCCAAAGGTGACAAAATGGAAGTTATAGAAACTCCCCCGATACGTGTATCTTAAAAATGCCGAAGTGTTTCTTCTCAGGACATCTTCATTTTCATTGGTAAAGAAAATCTGTCGGTTGTTTTCAGATTTTACAGCCAGATTTTTTTGCGTGAAATACAAAAACTGAAAAGCCAATCCATGTTTTTGGTTTTTATCTATGTAAGGTTTGTCATAGAAAAACTCAAACTCACGGATAAAACCTAATTGTCCTCCAACTCGCAGTTTTTCATTTCGACCACCTACATTGTAATGGGCCAATTTTGCCCCAAAGTTAATTCGTGAAAGATCCCGGTTTTGGTTGGTCCACCATTCTGCCAGGTTACGGTCAGCGATATTTAATTTGATTTGGGGAATGATATACCAACGTTCTGTGACGGCAACCAATAATTCAATTTGTTCGGTGCCTGTCATTAGGGGGGTGATTTCTACCGAATTAAAAAGCATAAGGTTGTAAATCTTCTTTTCATCGGCTATGATTTGTAGCAACAACTCTTCCCAGTCGTATTCAATTCCTGATTGGATGGTCAATTCCCGAAGGATGATGTTCTTGCGGGTTTTTTCATTCCCTATGACAAAAATATTATTGATGGTAACTTTTTGTGGGGCATTTTCAAATATAGCAGGCAAGCTATCCTGATCTTGTGCAAAGGCAATACCACCTATTCCAACGAGTAGAAAAGTGCTCAGTAGCCCAACGCGAATAAATGCCTGTATAATCTTCATGAATTGTATACTCCTTAGGAATTATTCGCTATTTCTACTCATTTTCCAGTAAATTGCAAGTGTGAAAACAATGATTCGAAAAATAGCGATACTTCCCGTATTATTTTATCAATACCTGATATCTCCTTTATTTCCTCCCAGTTGCAGGTACACACCAACCTGTTCCCAATATACGAAAGAGGCCATCCTTAAGCATGGCCCCTTCAAAGGCGGTTGGTTAGGAATCAAACGAATCCTCAGTTGCAATCCTTGGGGAGGTCATGGTCACGACCCTGTCCCTTGATCGATTGGTTTCAAGCCTTTTTTAAGCGCCAATACAATCAGTACCAAACCTCCAATGACTAATGGGATGCTGAGTGTTTGCCCCATATTGAAAGCTAAGCCCTCTTCAAACTCCACTTGATTTTCTTTCAGGAACTCCCATACAAAGCGCATCCCGAAAACAGAAATCAAGAATAAACCTAGGAACAAGCCGTCCGGTAGTCTGGATTTATATTTTTGCCATACGAGGAAGAGCCCGATAAAGATCAGAAGATAAGATAAGGACTCATAAATCTGTGTTGGGTAGCGGGCGACGCCAAAGGTTTTGACAGTGACTAAATAGTGGTCTCCCTTATCCATCAACTCGTAATTCAAGGCTGTTTCAGGGCTTTCGGACAAATATTTCTGAGAGCTTCTATAGCGTGTCAAGACAAATTTCACATCAGTTTCAATCGCCGTTCGCAAATCAGCTTCCTGATAGGCTCCCTTATCGATTTTGATATCGAAGTTAACGGGTACTATCCCATTTCCGGTCAACTCTGAGGCTCGGTCAGTGGGTTTGTAGGCATCCACTGCAGAGACAGGCATACGCATGGATAGCAAGTATTCCTCTGCGTCCCGTGCGAAAACAAAACCGGAGTCATCACCAGTAGCTTTTCCCCCAATTTCTGAATTCATCAGGTTTCCGATACGAATGAGGGCTCCTGTCAGGGCTACAACGATAACGATTCTATCGACCACCCACAGATAGGATTGGCTCGGTACTTTTTTGGAATACATATACAAAGCAATCAGAATGGCAATGGCTGCCCCATGACTAGCCAATCCCCCTTCCCATACCTTAAGGATGTCAATGGGATTGCTGAGGTATTTTTCAGGTTCGTAAAAAAGCACATGACCCAAGCGGGCACCGATGATAGTGGATAAGACCATGTAGATCGTTAATTTGTCCACGAGGGTATCATCCTGACCTTCTTTTCGGTAAATGTAAATCATGATTTGCTGGGAAATTATGAATCCCAAGGCAAACAATAAACTGTACCAACGAAGCCTATCGAAACTGTCAAAAACAGCTGGGTTGGGGCTCCATACGATATAGTTGATAAGCGATTGTATCATAGTTTGGTTGTATTGCTGCGCAAGTTGCGCTGTTATAAGGTGTCTAGTTCTTGTAATTCTTCTTCGTATCCTTTGGAAAGGATAGGGAAACGATACCAGGTTTTGGGGTCTACATTGAACTCATCCAAATGAAAGGATGGAGCCAAGCGTTCCCGTTTCCACTGATTTCGGGACCACAATCTAAAGAACTTTTTAATATAATCTTTCAATTCTTGGTCTGAGTACTCCAATTCTTCTTGTAGGATGAGATATACATCCATAGGTGAGCGTCTATCTCGGATGGCTAAGCGCTCTATTTCCACAATCAGAGCGTAAGGCATCAGATCGGCCTCATCAGTTTGATGGTTTTCAGAAGGGCGTAATTCAGCGGTTGGCTGTAGGCTGTTAACCATTTTCAAGCCTTTGTATTGTAAATGTTTTTCTGCCCATTGCAACCATTGTAGAATAAAATACTTGTCCACGGCAGCGATAGGAGAGATGCTTCCGCTGGTATCTCCATCCATCGTGGCATAGCCTACATCTCCTTCACTTCGGTTGGAAGTGCTGAGCAGCAAAGCATTGTTGATATTGGCCAGCATCCAAATGATTGGAGAGCGGGCACGGGCTTGGATATTTTGCAAAGTCAGGTCGTCCTGTTCCCACGTAAGCTTTCTGCCTATGGCTGTTTCGATTTTGGAAGTATAGGAATGTACTTCCTCCGCAATCTCCCAATTATAAAATACTGCGCCTAAGTCTTCGGCCAATAAACGGGCACTTTCGAAGGTATCCGTGGAAGAGTTTTTGGAAGCTTGGTAAGCTACGGTAAAGATTTTTCCTACAAATTCTTTGACAGGATTGTCACTTGTGGCTTGGAAAGGAATGCCGATTTTTTGAATGAATTTTTCCAAGCCTAACTCTTCCATACCTCTTCTCACCATTTCGGCAACCAAAACGGCAATAGTCGAGGAGTCAGCACCACCACTTAAGCTTAGCACAAAGCCTTTGCTTTTACTTTTTCTCAAGTAGTCAAATAGTGCCAAAGTGGAGGCTTGTACAAATTCCTGATTTTTGTCTACTTGATGGATGATTTCAGGATGGGTGCTGAGATCTTTTTGGTAATCAAAGCTGCAAACTTGAAAATCCTGGAAGGACAATAGTTTGTTGCGGAGTAGGATGCGTCCTTTATCGGCAACCAACATTTCTCCATCAAAGATCATTCTACCTGCTTCATTCCCTAGAAGATTGACGTAGAAGTAGGTGGCATCCATTAATATGGATGAATTTTTCATCAATTCTTCTCGCTGCAAGGTCTTGCCCATGGCAAAGTGACTGGCAGAAGGATTGAAAATGATGTCTACATGTCTGTCTTTCAATCGGAATCCCGGTCTTTCGGCACCTCTCCAGGCATCTTCACAGATTTCGAATCCGTATTTGAGACCATTTTTCTCGAAGATGATATCTCCCAAGGGTACCTGCTTTCCAAAGAAATCCAAGGATACGATTTTATAGGCTTCCCACGGGGTAAACCACCGGAATTCGTAATGCACCCCATCAATGGCCATAAACTGTTTGGCTACCAAACCCTGTAATTCCCCATTTTCAATTACAGCCATACAGTTGTAGACTTTGGATTCGATGCGAACAGGCAGACCTACCGCGACGGTGATGTCATGGCTATAGGGTAGAAGGGTTTGCAGTTGTTGAAGGGCTTTTTTTGGGAACCAATAGCTTAGGTATAGGTCCTCACTCCCATAGGCTGTGATGGCTAATTCGGGTAGGCAAAGTAACTCTACTCCTGAGTTTCGGGCTTCATCAATGGAAGCAATGATATGTTCTAGATTTCCTGTCCAATCAAGCGGTGTTTGATTGACAGTAGCGCAGGCAATTCTCACAGTTGACATGTTGTGTTTCAAAGTTATCAAACACGATAATCAAAGATACTGTTCTAAATTTGAATAGCGAGTTTCTCGCAGGCATTTTTGGAAGCTTCCTGCTCAGCTTTTTTCTTGGTGTTTCCTTTGCCAGAGGCAGTGGATACATTTTCAATCCATATTTCCACCAAAAATTCCTTGAATCGTTGATTGCCCGTCATGGAAACCATTTTGAATTCCACCTCTTTATTTTCTTTTTGAGCCCATTCGATGATTTTGCTTTTGAAGTTGGTGGTGGTGTTGATGATTTCATCCACATCGTAATGTATCACGATCCGTTTGAGGATGAATTTTTTACAGAATTTATACCCACGGTCCAAGTAAATAGCACCGATCAAAGCCTCCAAAGAGTCTCCGAAAATAGATTTATGGGCATTCAGGTTTCGCCCTTCATAAGATTCGGAGATGAGTTTGGCCAAACCAATTTTGATAGCGATTTGGTTCAAGGCCTCCCGATTGACCATGCGGGAGCGGGTTTCTGTCAGGAATCCTTCATCCCGGTAGGGGAATTTGATGAATAAAAATTCTGCAATTACAGCTCCAAGGACTGCATCGCCGAGGTATTCCAGCCGTTCATTGGAGATTTTAAGACCATTGACATACTCATCAGAAACGGAAGCATGCTTGATGGCTAATTTGTAGAGGGCTAAGTTAAAAGGCTTGCTGCCAGCCATGTGTTTGATGGAAGCAGCAAGCCTTTTGTCTTTTTTCGTGTAGAATATTCCTCGTAAGCGGAGTAAGCGGGAAAGTTTCAAGTTACTCTTCTATTTTTTTGAAGATGACAGAGCAATTATGCCCACCAAATCCAAAAGTATTACTCAAGGCAGCTCTCACAGTTCTGTGCTGAGCCTTATTCAAAGTCAAATTCAAGTTACTATCAATATTTTCGTCCGGTGTGGAGTGATTGATAGTAGGTGGTACCAGATCATTTTTGACCGATAAGATAGAGGCTAATGCTTCTACCGCTCCTGCTGCACCGAGCAAGTGGCCTGTCATGGATTTGGTACTGCTGATATTGAGTTTGTACGCATGCTCTCCAAATACCTTTTGGATTGCTTTTACTTCCGCCACATCACCCAGAGGGGTAGAAGTACCGTGCACGTTGACATAATCAATATCTTCTGGCTTCAGGCCTGCATCCTCGATGGCTAAACGCATCACATTGCTGGCACCGTCTCCATCCGGATGCGGAGCTGTAATATGATGGGCATCGGCAGTCATAGCGCCACCGACCATTTCGGCATAGATTTTGGCACCTCTTGCCACTGCATGCTCATACTCTTCTAAGATGATACATGCAGCACCTTCTCCCAATACAAATCCATCTCTTTCTTTATCGAAAGGTCTTGATGCAGTCTCAGGAGAATCATTTCTTTGCGATAGCGCCTTCATGGCATTGAAACCTCCTATGCAGGAAGTAGTCACTACTGCCTCTGAACCGCCTGTGATAAATAT
This sequence comes from Mongoliitalea sp., assembly GCF_054166905.1. Taxonomy (NCBI): domain Bacteria; kingdom Pseudomonadati; phylum Bacteroidota; class Cytophagia; order Cytophagales; family Cyclobacteriaceae; genus Mongoliitalea; species Mongoliitalea sp. The sequence continues at coordinate 116,769 of NZ_JBSZCK010000023.1, forward strand.
ATCCGCTTTATTCCAACGGATATAATTGAATGCATCCAAAATGGCGTTAGTAGAAGAAGCACAAGCAGATACCGTTACAAAATTAGGTCCTTTGAAACCATATTTGATGGATATGTGTCCTGCACAGATATCTACAATCATTTTTGGAATGAAAAAAGGATTGTATCGGGGAGTCCCATCGCCTGTGGTGAAGTTGATTACTTCATCCTCCAGCGTCTTGAGTCCTCCGATGCCTGACCCAAGAATAACACCTGCACGATTGAGATCAATCTTTTCGGTATCGATGCCTGAATCTTCTACTGCCTGTTGGGCAGCAGCCACGGCATATTGGGAAAACAAGTCTAATTTTCTTGCCTCTTTCTTATCTAAGTACTGCTCAACGTCAAAATTTTTGACTTCGCACGCAAACTGGGTTTTGAACAGGGAGGCGTCGAATTTAGTAATCGGTCCAGCGCCGCTCACACCATTGGACAGACCGTTCCAGAACTCCTCGACGGTGTTGCCTATGGGTGTCAGTGCACCAAGACCGGTTACTACAACTCTTCTTAAATTCATAAATGAATTTTATAGTGTTTTTTATTTTACGTTAGCTTCTAGGTAGCTGATAGCCTGACCTACAGTTCCGATTTGCTCAGCTTGGTCATCTGGAATAGAGATGTTAAACTCCTTTTCAAATTCCATGATAAGCTCAACAGTATCCAAGGAGTCAGCTCCAAGGTCGTTTGTGAAGCTAGCCTCAGGAGTAACTTCAGATTCTTCTACGCCCAATTTATCTACGATAATGGCTTTTACTTTTTGTGCAATTTCAGACATTTTTTGATCAGTTTAAATTAAAACACTTCGCAAAGAAATATATTTATAACCTTATTGCCAAAAAAATGAGGATATGAAATTATGGAAAATGCCTGAGAGCTCAATCTTTCAGCTTTATTTCTACCTTTGTAGCTAGATAGAGGCGGCTTTTATGAAAAAGAATAAACTTGTTTTTGACTATCAATTTGATTTCGAAATCCTGGGTTTTGTAGCTCCGGTAAAGGATTATAAGCTCGCTTGGGCAATCAACAAGCAGCTTGACCTCCGCCTCAAAAAGGTAGATGATTATTACTTGGAATTATTGAATCAGCCGGATTTGTTTGTACCTCAATTTTTAGAAAAAAAAGAGCACGGTTTTGTGCAACTCTTGAAAAACAAATCGAATACCTTTGGACCTACTTCTGCTTACTTGATTCCTGAATTGAAAATGATGGATTACTTCATGCTCATACAGGACTTTACGGAGGAATTAAATTTAAATACGTATATTGAGCGCCTTTCAAGCGTTGATTTTATCCAGAATGTGGTGAAAATTGACGTAACGAAATTAAAATCAAAAGAGAATCTACTAACCTATTAACTTAAAAATTGCACATGAGTATTGCCTTATTTAACAAGACCAAAATACTAGCCACCGTAGGCCCTGCCTCCAATAATGAAGAAATGTTGAGGACCTTGGTTCGTGCCGGAGCTAATGTCTTTCGATTGAATTTTTCCCACGGTAATCATGAAGGACATGCGGAAGTGATCAAACTTATTCGCAAAATCAATGAAGAGTCTGAATCTAATATCGGTATTCTTCAAGATTTACAAGGTCCCAAAATCCGTGTAGGAGAGATGGAGAATGGCGGAGTCCAAATCAATCCTGGTCAAAAAATCACTATTACCAATGAACCGGTCATCGGAAATGCAGAATTGGTAAGCACCGTATACCAAAACCTACCCAATGACGTCAAAGGTGGAGATCGTATTTTGATCGATGATGGTAATATTGAATTGGCAGTTAACAATACCGATGGTAAAAATGTACGCTGCGTGGTTATCCACGGAGGTGTTTTAAAGTCCAGAAAAGGGATCAACTTACCCAATACCAAAGTATCTGCCCCTTCCTTGACAGAAAAAGATTTGGAAGATTTGGAGTTTGGCTTAGCCAATGATGTAGATTGGATTGCACTTTCTTTTGTGAGGTCCGCTGATGATATCCGTGACCTTCGGGAGCGTATCGTCAAAGCAGGTAAGCATTGCCGAATTGTAGCGAAAATCGAAAAGCCTGAGGCTTTGGAAAATATTGATGAGATCATCAAAGCCACCGATGCCATCATGGTGGCCCGTGGTGACCTGGGAGTAGAAGTTCCTATGGAAAAGGTGCCTTTATGGCAAAAGACCATTGTACAGAAATGTAAACTTGCCAGCAAACCGGTAATTATTGCTACCCAAATGTTGGAAAGTATGATCAATCACCCAAGACCAACCCGCGCAGAGACCAACGATGTGGCTACTGCTGTATTGGATGGTGCGGATGCGGTGATGTTATCAGCGGAGACCGCTTCAGGTCAGTTTCCGGTAGCCGCAGTAAAGGCAATGACCAGTATCATTTCCTACATTGAAAACAATCATGATGTATACCATCATTTGTATAAAATTCCGGAAGATGATCCTAAATTTTTGAGTAAAAACCTCACGTTGATGGCTGCAAGGCTTTCGAGAAACGTCAAGGCTAAAGTATTGGTGGGAATTACTGCATCCGGTATGACAGCTTTCCGCCTATCATCCTTCAGACCTTTGGCAAACTTGATTGTATTTACCAACAACAGGAATCTATTGACCCAATTAAGCTTGGCTTGGGGTGTGCATGCCTACTATTATACGAGCAATGTATCTACCGATGCTACCTTCATGGATATCCAAAATAAGCTGAAAGCTGATAATTACGTGAAGACAGGCGATGTCATTATCAACACCGCGAGTATGCCTTTAAAAGAAAAAGGTTCTACCAATATGCTTAAGATTCATATTGTAGAATAAATAACTATTCACTAACCAACCTCTAGAGGCGCTTGATCCAATCAAGTGCCTCTTTTTTTTCAATTCAGCCGATTTAATGCACAGTTCAGCCTGTAAAATCGACGGTTCAGCCAAATCAATGTATCTACATTGGATTTTCTCAGTTTAAGAATACGAAACTAAACAAATTCAACTATGCAAAATTTATCAAAGTACCTATTGGCATTCGCATTTTTATTTGCGATCGTAGCGTGTAACGACGATGATGACATGAGACCGGAAATGGAAGCTCCAAACTTAGTGGATGCTGCTTCTCAGGCTGGATTATCTACACTTTTGACAGCTGTTCAGGCTATCCCTGGATTAGCTCCTGCTTTATTGGAAGCTCCTGCTATCACTGTTTTCGCTCCGACCAATGATGCATTCGGCGCAGCATTAACTGCATTTAACGCTGCAGACCTTAACGAACTAGTTGATGCTTTAGGTGGAGCTGAAAACTTAGAAGTTGTTTTAGGTTTTCACGTAGTACCAGCGGTTGCTTTTGCTGCTGACCTGAACCCTACCAACACATTTACTACTCTAGCTGGGCAGCAATTGACTGTCAACAGATCTGGTAACGCAGTAACTGTAGTCGATGCAGCTGGTAATACTGCCAACGTTGTAACTGCAGATGTACGTATTAGCAACGGTGTAGTTCACGTAATTGACAGAGTATTACTTCCTGAAATTCAACTTCCTGAAGTACCTGCTCCAAACTTGGTAGATGCTGCAACTAGTGCAGGGTTGACTACTCTTTTGGCAGCTGTAACTGCTGTGGATGGTTTGGCTGATGCTTTGTTGGCAGCTCCTGCTATCACAGTATTTGCTCCAAACAACGATGCTTTCGCTGATGCTTTGGAAGCTTTCAATGCTGCTGATTTGAATCAATTAGTTGCAAGAATTGGAGGTATTGGTAATCTTGAGTCTGTGTTAGGTTTCCATGTGGTGGGAGCTACTGCTTTTGCTGCAGACCTACAGCCGACTAACACCTTTACTACTTTGAACGGACAGTCATTGACTGTCACAAGAAATGGTAACGGAGTAACAGTAACAGATGCTGCTGGAAATACAAGAAACGTAGTAGCTGCTGACGTGGCTATCGAAAATGGTGTAGTACACGTAATCGATGGTGTATTATTACCAGAGCTTGAAATTCCTAACGTAGTAGAAGCGGCTACTGCTGCTGGTTTGACTACCTTGTTGGATGCTGTTAATGCTGCTGACTTGGGTGGTGCTTTGTTAGGCGCTGAGGCAATCACAGTATTTGCTCCAACCAATGAAGCTTTCGCTGATTTATTAGAAGCATTTGAAGTAACTTCTTTGGAAGCTTTGATCGCTGAAATTGGCGCTGAGGCTGTAACTACTGTACTTGGATTCCACGTAGTGCCCGCAACTGCTTTCTCTTTTGACTTAGCAGCAGGTGCACAGCAAGTACCAACTCTTGCCGGTGAAGAATTGACAGTAACAAGATCTAATGGTAATGTTACGGTAACCGACGCTGCGGGTAATACATTCAACGTAGTTGTCGCTGACGTAGCAATTGCTAATGGTGTGGTACACGTAATTGACGGTGTATTGCTACCAACTCTAGACTAATTCCTATCACAATAGGGTAAGGGAGTTCGGAAGGACTCCCTTATTTTTTTCAAAACATTTCCACAAACCCACGGTTAAACTTAATCAACCACCCCCCTAAGTCTCATCAGATGTTTGGTCACTCATACAGGTATTTGTTTGCCACGCTCTTAGGAATTTATTCTTTTCTTAACATCTCTCTTTTAGACGGAGATCGCTTGTATCAAGTAGACCTTCCTCCGCAGTACTTATTTGTAGTTGTTTTTTTTAATGTATTCGGCATTTGGGTTATCAATGAGTGGGTAGAGAAAAAATCTGGGTTTTTTCCCAAAAACATTCATCCTTTAATCACACAATTCCTCAGTAGTTTAGTCTTGGTCGGATTATTGGCGCTAACTTCTGTTTTGATTACAGGCAATATTCTGGGTGGGCCATTCGCTTATTCCTTACAAAACTTCTTTTTGACAGCAGCATTTGTGTACCGAGTAAATTTGTTTCTAAACTCTGTCAATGCTATTTATTTTTTCAATAAAAAATTCAATGAGAAAAAACTCGAGGCAGAGCGCTTGAAAACATTAACGGTCAATGCCAAGCTTGATGCATTGAATGCGCAGATCAATCCACATTTCTTCTTCAATAACCTAAGCATTTTGTCTTCATTGATCTATGAAGACCCTAAATTGGCAGATAAATTTCTACACAAGCTTTCGGATATCTATCGCTATATCCTCAATAAGCGCAACGTGGAATTAGTAAGTTTGGAAGAGGAATTAAACTTTTTGAAAAAATATTTAGAATTATTAGAAATTAGATTTCAGGGTTCCTTAACCTTCCAAAAGGCGATTGATGAAGAGGCCCTTCCCAAAATGCTACCCCCTGCTGTCATGCAATTATTGGTAGAAAATGTGGTAAAACACAATTTTTTTACAGACGTAAAACCCTTAGAAGTTTCCATCATAGCTTCTGAATCGTCCATTAAAATTCATAATAAAAAACAGTTAAAAACTATCGTGGAAGTTTCCACGGGTATAGGACTTGAAAACATTCGAGCAAGATATAAGTTCTTAGGTAGAAAAGTAAGCGTAAGGAGTACAGAAGAGTTTTTTGAAGTTGAACTACCATTAATCGAAGGATATGAAAATAGCGATAGTAGAAGATGAGCCATTTACCAAGAAAAGAATCCAAACGATTATTTCCCAGCATTATCCCCATGCCCAAATCTTCACCACTGGGCAGACATTAGAGGACCTTTCCCTAATTCTTGGAAAACAGCAGGAGCTCGATTTGCTGTTTTGCGATTTACACTTGGCAGATGGATTGAGTTTTGATGTGCTTAAAGTCTTTGACATCAGCATTCCTATCGTCTTTATCACCGCCTATGATCAATACGCACTCCAATCTTTTGATCATAATTGTATTGACTACTTGCTTAAGCCCATAGAGGAAGAACGTCTTGTTCTTGCCTTGGAAAAAGCCAGCAAGTTTATACGAGATACTCAAAAACAGGTAATTGCTCCAGAGGTTTTACATCAAATCTTCCATGGTTACCAAAATAAAGTTTACAAACAACGTTTTTTAGCTAAATATAGCAACAAAATTAAGTTGATATCCGTCAAAGATGTAGCCTATTTTTTTACGGAGAATAGTGTTACGTATTTGGTTTGCTCCGGTGAGTCAAAAAAATACATTGTGGATTACAGCTTACAAGAGTTGGAGGAACAGCTCTTAAATCCTATGGAGTTTTATAGAATCAACCGATCCTCCATTGTAAGTTTGGATTACTTGCAGGAAATGAAGCCTTATCAAAATGGTCGTCTGCAATTATCCTTGAATTCACCTGCATTTACCGATTTAATTGTGTCAAGAGAAAAAGTCAATCAATTTAAGGAGTGGATCAACAAATGAAAAAATTAGTTACACTGTTATGGCTTGTTTTTTTGGGCGTACAAACTGGATTTTCCCAATCTGATCGAGCTGAGGGTAATCAGGAAAACATGCAGCGGACTATCATGCAGTTGCAGCAAGAGGTATATGATGTGCAGTTAAATCTGCATCAGGCACAGCGGCAATTGAAAAATGGGATTTTAGTGGCCACCATCGGCTATTCAGTCACTATTTTGGGAGGTCAATTACTTGGGAACAATCCGGAATTAGGCCGTGGATTATTGTATGCAGGTGGGGCCATTGGCATTGCTGGCACAGTTGTCTTGGTCAAAGGATTCAATAAAATCAGTTTGGGACCGCCAACGAAACCCAAATCTTGGAATTAGCGGTTTTGTGGTCCTTGGGGTGAGACTAATACGGTCTTCTCTTTATCCACCATCACTGCACCCGGCGCTGAACCTTTGACTTTTCTTACAAATTTGGCTGGTGTTACGATGACAGCCGCCAAACTCTCGTTTTTATTTTTGGAATAGTAAGCAGCTAGGGATGCAGCTTGTTCGATTACCTGCGTAGGAAAAACTTTCCCTGACTTGTATTTGATCAGCACATGGGATCCCGAAACATCTTTGGCATGTAGCCATAAATCTTCCTTCCAGGCAAACCTTCGCAAGAGTTCATCATTGGCTTTGGCTGATTTTCCAACCAATACCTCAAATCCTTCCATTTCAAATCGTTTGAAAGGTACAGTATCTTCTTGTGCCTGAGCCGCATGTACCAAATGATGGTCTTTGATAAATTGTCTCAGTCGTTTGAAATCATGAATACCAGCTAATTCCTCTTTTTGTGCTGCTAATGCTTGGATTAAATTTTCTTTGGCCTCCAGATTTTCTTCCAATTGGGAGATTTCAATCTTCCTGTTTTTTGACTTTCTGTACCAGTTTTCAGCTACTTTTTGCGGACTCAGTCCCTGTTTCCAAGCAAATTCCTCTTCCTGATTGGTATAGAAGTTAAAGAGCTTGGCTGAAGTGGCGCCCGTTGGAATCTGATGCAGGTTAGCCATCAGTACATCCGCTTTCTGAGCAGGGGATATTTCTTCGAGCAATTCGTACAATTTCTCCTCAGTTTTTCGGATATAGGCCTGACTTTTCTTCAACTGATCGTCTACATGCTTGACCCATTTAGCCTTTTCTTTTTGAAAAGTTTGCACGACCACGCGGTAGCGAAATAATTCGTTTGCAGCTTCAATGGCCTGATCACTCTGAAAAATAGGGGAGGATTCCGGTAAGAGGGAAAGTTCGTATTCCCCTCCAATTTGGATGATGGAGTATAAGGGACTAGCCAACATATCCTGCAATGCTTGCATGAGCTCCCATTTACGCAAGAGAGGTGCATCAATATACCCTTGATTTTTCAACCATTCCCGAGGGATTTTTCCCAAGGTCGGCAAAAACTGGGAGGCATTTCCATCCAAGGCTTCAAAGCGCTCATAATGGAGATCCAGGCTGACAGGTATCTTTGATTTTTCTATCTCAAAATCTTCTTTCAATTCATTTCGGAATACCTTGCTAGGGTAACTCGACCCTGCGGGATAATACAGAATGTTGCTTCGGGTCCCATGCAGTTTGAAGACGATGCTATCTCCACTTGTCAATACGATCTCAAATGCACGCTCAAAACTGAAAGCAGTCACCGAAAGCACCTCTTGTCCCAGCCATTCGTCGAAGAGATTGATGGTGTTTTTTTTGCTCCGTTTGAAATCCTTTGGAAAACTCAGACAGGAAAAAATAGGGAGTAAATTGGCTCGGATACAGGCTGTTTCTTCTCCTTTGGAAAAAAGAATAACCAATTCGTCCTTGTTTTGGGAAAAGCAGGAACTGATACAAAAGCCTTGAAAGGTTTGATGCAATTCCGGGCATAGAAATCGAAGAAAATGGTAATTGAGCTGCATGTCAGAGCTTGATTGTTAATCCATCATACGCAAGTTTGACATGCGCAGGTAAATGGGGCTCTATTTCATGATGCGAACCCAGTTTATGACTGATATGAGTGAAGTAAGCCTGTTCTGGCTGAATACGGTCTACCCATTCCAAGGCTTCATCCAAGGTGAGGTGGGAGAGGTGATGCGTTTTTTGTAAGGCGTTCAACACCAAAATTTTGCTCCCTTTGATTTTTTCAAACTCCTCGTCTTCTATGTATTTGGCATCGGTGATGTAGGTGAAGTCACCAAAACGGAAACCAAAAACGGGTAATTTATAGTGCAGGACTTGAATAGGAGTAACTAGGGTGCCTTGGATGCTGAATGGCTTATTACTGATTTCATGTACCTGTACAGAGGGTACCCCAGGATATTTGACTTCTTCGAAGATATAGGCAAATTCCCGTTTAATTTGGTTTAATACGCGAGAAGTACCATAAATAGGCATGTCCTTTTTTTGTAAAAAATTGTAGGAACGGATATCATCCAATCCAGCTGTATGGTCTTTATGTTCGTGAGTAAAAAGGACCGCATCCAGTTTTTTTACTTTCGCCTGTAGCATTTGCTGACGAAAATCCGGTCCCGTATCTATGACCAAGCACTGATCGTCGATTTCCACCAAAATGGAACTCCTCAGACGTTTATCTCTGAAATCCAAGGAACTACATACCGGGCAATCGCATCCTATCACGGGTACGCCTTGAGAGGTTCCTGTTCCTAGAAATGTAATTTTCAAAGTTTAAGCGCTGTTTGTTGTAACTCGGTAAGCAGATCTTGGATTTTTTTGTCTCCAAAATCCTGAGGATTAAAGTTCAATTCTTTGATGATTTCCAACAAGGTGTTGATCTTCCCATCGAGTGGGTAATACTTATTGACTACTACGATCTTATTGTCTTTGAGGATGCAGTATCCCGATTTGAAATTGCCTTTTTCGTAACGCAAAATATATTCAGAGGCCGCAAAAATATTCTCTAATTTGTCCAGAAAATTTTTTGTGTACTTGATTTGCATGTATTAAGATAAGTGTTTTTTGACCGTAGCGAGCAGGTGATCGTAGTCCAATGGTTTTTGGACATAATCGTTCATGCCAGCTTTTTTGAAATCGTCTAAGGTGTAATTCTTATAATTCCCTGTTATAGCAACTATCGGTATGCCTGCTTTGTTTGCATTTGAAAGGGCACGTACGGCACGGGTACACTCGATTCCATCCATAAGAGGCATATTAATATCCATCAAAATAAGATCGAAATCTTCTTCCGCAAGCTTCTCTAATACTTGCTTTCCGTTTTTCACAGCAGTTATATGATAGTTTTCAAACAATAGTACATTCTTAGTCAAATTGATAATAACAGAACTATCTTCCGCAACTAAAATTCTTTTGGTACTTGTCATGAGCTTAAAATTGTATGAGACTTCAAATGATTTTCAAAAGAGTTCACTAACTCTTTCAAAGTTAAATATTCTTTTTCAATGTTATCAAAATTTTGGCTTTTAATATTCAGTTCGAATGCTTCGGAAAACTTAAATAAAGCCGTGGCACCCAAGGTACCGGAATTTCCTTTAATCGTATGTAACTTTTGTCCAACTTCGTAAAATTGTTTGGCTTGTATCAACGCTTTAATTTCTTCCAATAGCATATGTGTTTCTTTGAGAAAGTCAGCGTATACCGTCCTGATATTGATATTCGAGTTGTATTTTAGTAATTTTTGTAAGGTATCCTCAGATAGTACTGGAAATTCAGGCTTTGCAATGCCTGCTCCTTGATCCAAAAACTTGCTGAGCAAACGCAGTAAAATCTGTGGTTTGACTGGCTTGGGCAGAAAATCATCAAATCCGGAGGAGATAAATAAGGCTTTGTCCGATTCATCCGCATATGCAGAAATAGCAATGATTGGAGCATCGCTCAGGCGTTCTGATTTAATGATTCTACAGGCCGTAACCCCATCCATGACGGGCATTTGAATGTCCAAAAGAATTAGATCAAACGCTTGTTCATTCAATTTTTCAATGGCTTGATACCCGTTTTCTGCCACATCCAAATGGTAGCGCTGACGGATGATGTTTTCAAACACCCTCCTGTTTAAAGGATTGTCCTCAGCGATCAAAACCTTTTTATCAATCATCTAATTAATTTGATATTTTTGCCTCAAGATAGTTAAAATCTAGATTCCCGCAATCTATTATTCTTAAACTTCCATTCATTGTATAAATATCCACATACCCTGATTGTCCTCGCCGGTCCCACAGCAGTAGGGAAAACAGACCTGGCCATTCACCTGGCCTTGGAGTTACAGACGGAGATTATTTCAGCAGATAGTCGTCAGTTTTACAAGGAAACCAATGTGGGGACAGCCAAGCCATCTCCGGAAGAATTGGCGCGGGTACCTCATCATTTCGTCAATTCCCATTCCATCGAAGAGGAGTATGATGTCAAGCAATACGAGCAGGATGTGTTGCTGTTACTGGAGCAGCTTTTTCAAACATATTCAGTGGTCATCCTCACGGGAGGCTCGGGCCTTTACATTGATGCCGTGTGCAAGGGTTTTGACGAGATGCCGGATATCCCCACAGAAGTGCGTCAAAATATCATTGCATCCTATCAAACGCAGGGCTTGCAATGGCTGCAAGAAGCTGTCTCGCAAGCAGATCCGGCCTATTTTGCTATTGTCGATCAACAAAATCCCCAACGCTTGATGCGTGCACTGGAAGTTTGCAGAGGTACGGGTAAACCCTACTCCAGCTTTCGGCAGCAGAAGTCCGTGGAAAGACCTTTCCGTATACTCAAAATCGCCTTGGAACGTGATCGGGAGGAATTATATGCCCGCATAGATCAGCGCATGGATGCGATGTTGCAAGCGGGATTGCTGGAAGAAGCCGAGGCATTGTATCCCCAAAAACAGCTCAATGCCCTGCAAACTGTCGGTTACTCAGAGATTTTTGGCTACTTGGATGGACAATATGACTGGGAGGAAGCCGTGCGTCTACTCAAAAGAAATTCCCGTCGGTATGCCAAGCGACAACTCACTTGGTTTCGACGGGATCAATCATATCACTGGTTTCACCCGGCTCAAGCTGGGGAGATCAAGGCTTGGATTGGGAATCAATTGAAGGGTTGATGCCCCATCAATTTACCCACAAAACTATAGGGTTTCTCTGCCAAAAGCTGGTTATATCCGGCTTTGGCCAATTTGAGGTTTTTCATAGCGGGAAGTAATTCTTTTTCCACTACTTCTGGATTGGCTTTTAAGAAAGCCTCTTTTTTATCCTGAAAACCCTGAATCGCTTGTTCCACGGCTTGTGTGTTTCCTGCGGCTTGGATTTGTATGCTTTGGTCAAGTCCATGCATGATGGAAAGGGCCTGCTCCGACAATTGGATCAAGCGTTTCTTTTTGTTGTTAAAGGTGCTGCTGACCACCATCATAAACAGCATGATAAAGCCTCCAAATGTGAGGAATAAAGGAAGGTATCCCATATCTATATACTTAGAATTTCAATTAGACGTAAGTGATCTTCGTTGAGTGGCTTGGTTTTTCCTATGCAATCTGCAAATGGGGTATAGACCACTTCACCGTTCATAACCCCGGCCATGCAGTTTTTTTCTCCTTTTAGTAGGCCATCTACCGCAGCCATGCCACAGCGGGATGCCAAAACACGGTCTCTCGCAGTAGGATTACCCCCACGTTGGATATGTCCTAGGGTAGTAACCTTGAAATCTTTATCTGCATCTTTCAGTTTCTCTTCTACTTTGTGCATGATCTCTTCTCCTCCTCCTTCTTCGTCTCCTTCAGCGACCACGATGATGCTGGAAGATTTACTTTTTCTCAGGTTTTTGAGCGATTTCACCACTTTTGCTAAATCGGTTTTGGTTTCTGGAACCATCACAAATTCAGCTCCACCACCAATACCCGATTCCACAGCTATATAACCCGAATCTCTGCCCATCACCTCGACAAAGAAGATCCTGTCGTGGGCGGCAGCTGTATCCCGTATTTTATCGATGGCTTCCAGGGCTGTATTGACTGCTGTATCGAAGCCAATCGTATAGTCTGTCCCGTAGATATCGTTGTCGATGGTCCCGGGACAGCCTATGGTAGGTATACCAAATTCCTCGAAGAAAGTTTTGGCACCCGTGAAAGTTCCGTCTCCTCCGATGGCTACTATGCCTTCAATTCCAAGTTCTGTGAGTTTGTCAAATGCCTTTTTTCTTCCTTCCGGAGTACGGAATTCATCACTTCGGGCGGATTTGAGAATAGTACCTCCACGTTGGATGATATTGCTGACGGAGTGAGAGTGCATGCGTTTGATATTGCCATTGATCATGCCATCGTAGCCATAGGAAATGCCATAAATCTCCACACCGTGAAAAATTGCTGTGCGGACGACGGCACGAATGCAGGCATTCATACCTGGGGCGTCACCACCAGAGGTAAAAACTGCTATTTTCTTCATTGTTTAATAGGTTAGTCTCTGCAAAAATACTGATAAATGGGTGGATTTGTTTGTTAAATTTAAAAATGAGGTCTGAAAAAAAGGAAGCTGCCTTCAAACGAAAAATCCTTGTTGAAAATGCAGCTTCCTGAATGGGGGATTAAGTGGTGACTTTTTCTCCAAACAGCACAAATTCTTCCACTACGATTTCTGTGAGGTATTTTTTGACTCCGTCTTTGTCCTCATAGGAGCGGTTGGCAATTTTCCCTTCGATGGCCACCTCGGAGCCCTTGTCCAAGATTTTAGCCATTTTTTCGGCAGATTTTTCCCAGGCGACGATATTGTGCCAGGTAGTTTCTTCTACTCGTTCCCCCGATTTGGTGTAATAGTACTCATTGGTGGCGAGGCTAAAAGAAACTTTTTTCTTCCCCGATTCAAATTCTTTCAGTTCAGGCTTGGTACCCAATCTCCCGATCAGCTGTACCTTGTTGCGGATACTACTCATAGTTTTGTTGGTTAAATAGTTGATAGAAAATAACTAGCAGGAATTTCTGTATAAAAATCCATTCTATCCGTGTATGAAACGTTTATAGTCGATTATAAACGTTTAAGTGTTGAGAGGGGGGGGTGTGGACCAACTGCCTTGTACCATGTACCAAGTACTAAGTACCAAGTACCAAGTATGAAGAAGCGAGCTTGCCTACCGAGAGGTAGGATGCGAGAAGCGAGAAACGAGAAGCGAGAAGCGAGGAACGAGACTTGCTCGCTGCAAGTAGGAAACGAGAATCAAGACATAAGACATAAGACACAAGACACAAGACATAAGACATAAGACATAAGACACAAGACATAAGATTCCAGACTCTGAAACAGTCAAACTTTTCAATAGCCTCGGGTTTCAACCCGGGGTAAATAAATAATTGTTTTTCGATGCTTTGGACCCTGAAGGGGTCGAACTCTTCCCGGATCTCTCTCGCAGAATACACAGAAACCGCAGAAAAATTTCTAACCGAAAATTAACTTTGTTATCTGAATTCCCATTCCACATTGTACATTCTAAATTCCTCATTTTCAAAGTCCACAGATTTCCACAGATGTTTTTCAGGCGGAAATTGTAGGTTTCCACCAACATCCAGTCTAACGTCTTATGTCTTACGCCTGCTTGCAGAAGGCAAGTCTAATGTCTAAAAAGGTCCACGAATTACACGAATTACACGAAAAAGGTATTGGTCGGATTGTTCAAGCATCTAACCTCTCATTGGTTAGCTTGATTTTACAATTTATTCGCAAAGCTCAGCGAATTGCACGAATGGGTCTCTCGCAGAAACCACATAAACCGCAGAAAAATTTCTAACCGAAAATTAACTTTGTTATCTGAATTCCCATTCCACATTGTACATTCTAAATTCCTCATTTTCAAAGTCCACAGATTGCACTGATTTCCACAGATGTTTTTCCTGGCGGAAATTGGAGG